>CABVAD010000186.1 GCA_902496265.1 uncultured Oscillospiraceae bacterium | reverse complement strand
TTTGACTCATTAGCTCAGTTGGCAGAGCACTTGACTTTTAATCAAGGTGTCCGGGGTTCGAATCCCCGATGGATCACCACGAGCGTCTCGGCACGCAATCCGCGTACCTGAGGCGCTTCTTTTTTTGCTTTATCCGCTTAACGCGGTATCTTTTGCCTTTATGAAAAAACGAAAAACCACCCGCGATCGGTAAGCTTTAACGGGTGGTTTTTATCAAGAGATTATTTTATAAGCGATTCGCCTGTCATTTCTTCGGGCTGGGTCAGTCCTAAAAGCTTTATAATGGTGGGGGAGATGTCGCAGAGTCTGCCGCCCTCGCGAAGAATGCAGTCCTTACCGATAACCGCAAAGGGAACGGGGTTTGTAGTGTGGGCGGTAAAGGGCGAGCCGTCGGTATCAACCATTCTGTCGGCGTTGCCGTGGTCGGCGGTGAGGAGCATTACGCCGCCCATTTTAAGGGTACTGTCTTGAACGCATCCAACGCAGGTATCAACCGTTTCAACCGCTTTAACGGCCGCATCGAATATTCCTGTGTGACCTACCATATCGCAGTTCGCGAAGTTTAAGATTACAACGTCATACTTTCCGCTTTCAATCGCCTCGCATACCTTATCGCACACCTCGTTAGCGCTCATTTCGGGCTGTAAATCGTAGGTTGCAACCTTGGGGGAGTTGACAAGTATTCTGTCCTCACCCTCGAACATAACCTCTCTGCCGCCGTTGAAGAAGAAGGTGACGTGGGCGTACTTCTCGGTCTCGGCGATTCTTAGCTGGGTCATATTCTGTTTAGCAAGGAATTCGCCCAAGGTGTTGTTAAGGGTCTGGGGCTTGAAGGCAACCTCAACATTGGGCATTGAAGCGTCATACTGGGTCATACATACATAAAATACCTTTTGTCTGCCGCCCTTGCGCTCAAAGCCTGTGAAATCATCGTCAACAAAGGTGCGGGTAATCTCTCTCGCGCGGTCGGGGCGGAAGTTGAAGAATATTACGCTGTCGCCCGTCTTAATGCGCTCTGTGCCGCTTACAACGGTGGGGAGAACAAACTCGTCTGTGATGTGCTTGCCCTCTTGGTCAATCTCGGTGTAGGACTTTCTTACAGCCGCCGCCGCGTCGTCGGTCTTAATACCCTCGCCGTAAACTAATGCGGCATAAGCCTTGCCTACGCGCTCCCAGCGGTTGTCGCGGTCCATTCCGTAAAATCTGCCCATAACCGTGGCAAGCTTGCCACAGCCGATTTCCTCTAACTTCTTATTAAGTGCGTCAATATAATCCGCGGCGCTTGAAGGGGGAACATCACGGCCGTCAAGCAGGGCGTGAATGTAAACCCTTTTAAGTCCGTTACGCTTTGCAAGCTCTACAAGACCGTAAAGATGCTCGATGTGGCTGTGAACGCCGCCGTCCGACAAGAGTCCCATTAAATGAAGGGCGCTGTCATTCTTCTTGCAGTTGTCGATAGCCTTTAAAAATGCCTCGTTATTAAAGAAATCACCGTCGGAAATCGACTTTGTAATGCGGGTAAGCTCCTGATAAACGATTCTGCCCGCACCGATATTGGTGTGGCCGACCTCGCTGTTGCCCATCTGACCGTCGGGCAGACCTACATCCATTCCCGACGCGCCTATCTGAGTGTTGGGGCACTCGGCGAAAATCTTATCAAGACGGGGAGTTTTTGCCGAATAGATAGCATTTCCGCTTGTGGTCGGGTTAATCCCGAAGCCGTCCATAATTGTTAAAACAATAGGTTTTTTCATAATGCTCTCCTGAAATAGAAATTAGGCGGGCATCGCCCGCCCGTATTTTTAATTATTTGCTTGCGGCTTTCACGATAACCGAGAAATCCTCAGCCTTAAGGGAAGCGCCGCCGATAAGTCCGCCGTCAACATTAACCTTTGCAACCAACTCGTCCGCGTTCTTGGCGTTCATAGAGCCGCCGTACTGGATTGTAACGCTTTCCGCAGCGTCCTCACCGTAGGCTTCTGCGATAGCGGCACGGACATAGCCGTTGCCCTCGTCAGCCTGCTCTGCAGTGGCGGTAACACCTGTTCCGATTGCCCATACGGGCTCGTAAGCGATAATAACATTTGAAAGCTTTTCGGCTGGAACATTGGTAAGCGCCATCTTGGTCTGGTACTTAAGCAGGGTTTCGGTGTAGCCGAGCTCCCTCTGCTCAAGGGTTTCGCCAACGCATACAATAGCGGTAAGACCCGCGTTTAAAGCGGCAAGTGTGCGGAGATTAACGGTCTGGTCGGTCTCGCCGAAGTACTGTCTTCTCTCGCTGTGGCCGATAACTACATACTTAACGCCCGATTCAACAAGCATTTTAGCGGAAATTTCGCCTGTGTAAGCGCCGCTCTCCTTAAAATGTACGTTTTCAGCGCCGATTTCAATGTTTGAGCCCTCGGCGGCGGCAACAGCTGCGGGAATATCGATAAAGGGAACACAAAGCACTACCTTGCAGTCAGCGCCCGCTACAAGCGGCTTCATTTCATTAATAAGCGCAGTTGTCTCGGACGGGGTTTTGTTCATTTTCCAGTTTCCCGCAATTACGGCGGCTCTTTTAGCTTTATTCATTTAAAAAACTCCTTTTTTATATTAACACAAGTAAGGGTTGCCGAAAGAGCAACCCTTAAATTTTAATTATTTATCGTTAA
>CABVAD010000185.1 GCA_902496265.1 uncultured Oscillospiraceae bacterium | reverse complement strand
GACATAGACGGTAATTGGGTACAACGTGACGAACTGCTGTTTAAAAAAGACGGCTTTCAAATAATGATAGACCCGTATCTTTCCGACAGCGTGGAAAAGGTGAATCCAAAAAACTACCGCCGAGTTAAGGTAGATGAAAGCTTTTTTAAGATTAAGCCTGATGTTATGATTTTTACACATAATCATCTTGACCATTACGATCCCGAAACGGTTGCGCATTTTATTGACGAAAACAACAATGTTACTGTTTTAGCGCCCAAATCCGTATGGGACGAGGTACGGAAAATCGGCGGCAATAATAATTATGTCTTGTTTAACCGCCATACCGAATGGACGCAAAATGGTATAAAATTTACCGCGGTTAAAGCCGAGCACAGCGATATTACACCTATTGGCGTGATAATCGACGACGGCGAAAGAAAATACTATGTCACGGGGGACACCCTTTATAACGAGGAGATTTTCGGCGATATTCCAAGTGATATATACGCGCTTTTCCTGCCTGTGAACGGAGTCGGCAATAATATGAATATGACCGACGCCGCAAGATTTGCGAAACGGATAAACGCCGAAAGGACTATACCGATACATATAGGTATGTTTGATGAACTGACGGCGGACAGCTTTTATTGTGAAAATAAAGTTATACCGAAAATTTATAAGGAGATAATGCTATGAAAGTAACGGATGTAAAAACCTTTACGGTGGATTGCTTCAGAACAAACTGGGTTTTCGTTAAGGTCTATACCGACGAGGGAATAGACGGTGTAGGCGAGGCAACCCTTGAATATAAGGAAAAGGCGCTTATAGGCGCAGTTGAGCATATTAAGGAATACCTTGTCGGCAAAAATCCGCTTGATATTGAAAAGCATTTCCACGATATTTACAGAGACGCATACTGGCGCGGCGGCGCGGTTTTAATGAGCGCGCTTTCGGCTGTTGAAACGGCGCTGTGGGATATTTTGGGTAAATCTTTGGGCGTGCCTGTTTATCAGCTTTTGGGCGGCAGAGTAAACGATAAGGTGCGAATATACGTTAATGGTTGGTTTGCAGGCGCAAAAACACCGCAGGAGTTCGGCGAAAAAGCAAAAATCGCCGTACAGCGCGGAGTTACCGCTATGAAGTGGGACCCATTCGGCAAATCGTATCTTGAAATCTCCAATAAAGACCTTAATACCGCGCTGGAATGTGTGGCGGCGGTAAGAGAGGCAGTCGGAAACGAGGTAGATCTGATTATAGAGGGTCACGGAAGATTTAATGTGCCTACGGGTATTAAGATAGCTAAAGAGTTAGAGCAGTTCGGTCCTATGTTTTTTGAAGAACCCACGCCGCCTGATAATTTAGGGGCGTTAAAGGCGGTAAGGGATAAGTCTCCAGTAGCAATTTCGGCGGGGGAGAGACTTTACACCTTAAAATCATATAAAGACCTCTTTGAAATGCGTGCGGCGGACTTTATTCAGCCAGACATTTCACACGCGGGCGGAATTATGGAGCTTAAAAAGATTGCCGCCGTTGCCGAGGCTTATTACATACCCTTTGCTCCGCACAATCCGTCGGGTCCTGTTGCAAATGCCGCGACCCTACAGCTTGCCGCCTGCTGTCCTAATTTCAGCATACTTGAAATTATGTACAGCGACGTTGAGTGGAGAAAAGACGTAACAAACGAAAAATTGGAGTATAAGGACGGCTATATCACTATTCCCGACAAGCCGGGGCTTGGAATTGAAATAAATGAGGAAGAGTGCTTAAAGCACCCGTATCAGCCGCACACGCTAAGGCATTATACAGGCGCTTTGACCGATATACGCCCTGCCAAAACGGAATTTTATTTTTGAAAGGAGGGTGAGATTATGAATAAAGCAGTATTTGTAACAGGCGGCACGGTCGGAAGCGGACTTGCCTGCGCGGAGCGATTTGCAAAGGAGGGCTATGATGTTTTTATAACCTCAAGAAACGGCGAACGCGCTAAGGATGCGGCAGATGAGGTTTCCGAAAAGTACGGAGTTTTCGCTAAGGGATATGCGCTTGATATACGGGATGAACAGCGGGTTATAGATATTTTTAACGATATTGACGGCCTTGACAGATTTGCCCAAACTGTGGTGCTTAATTCCGCGGATATGGGCTTCGGCACAGACCCCGCAAAGGGAATGGATTTTTTTACCGTTACTGTTGAGGAGTTTCAGCGTGTTTTTGAAACAAACCTTGTCTGGAATTTTATGATCGTCCGTCAGGCGGCATTGCGTATGAGGGAGCATCATAAGGGCGCGGTGGTATTTATCGGCTCAAACACTTCCTACCGTGCAATACCGAACCGCAGCGCATACAGCGCCTCAAAGGGCGGAATAAACGCTATGTCAAAGGCGTTTGCGATTGATTTAGGACCTTACGGCATACGCTCAAACGTAGTGCTTCCGGGCACCATAAAAACCGCACGCTGGGTGGAGATGGGCTCAAAGCAGATTGTAAACGGCACGCTTACGCCTATCGGCGATATATCGGATTTTGAGGATATAGCGGGCGCCGCTTGGTATTTAGGCTCGGACGAATCAAAAAACGTAACGGGAACCGAGCTTATTGTTGACGGCGGAATGAGTGCTCAGCTTTATCCACAGCTGTTAAACGAATTAAAGCGCAAGGTTACGGAAAGTAATTTGTAA
>CABVAD010000184.1 GCA_902496265.1 uncultured Oscillospiraceae bacterium | reverse complement strand
CATTTTTCAATTTTTTTCCGATTTTACCCCGTGTACATATATAACGTCGTGATTTGTTTGAATTTTGTATAATTTTCACTAAAGCATAGAAAAATGCTTTAATATCCTAAAGTTAGCTTGACAAGTATTTTTTCTTGTGATAAAATTATCGGTAATTAAGGAAGTGTAAACAATGTGTAAAGTTTTAGGTAAAGCTTCATACTTCTGCCCGTCGGATGCGTCAAACGCACCCTGCTATTGTTGCGCTTCCGGAACACTCACCCTTTCGGACACTGCCCTTGCCGCAGTGTCTTTTTTCATAATTAATGCCGCAATTTTCCTAAAAATAATTCTTAACCGAATTACGGGAGTTAAGGAAAAGCTGTATTGAAAAGCATATGAACCCCAAAGGTTCTCAAGAAGCCGAGATAAATTCCTATTTCTCGCTTGACCTTGCTTTTCATAAAAAGGCAGGGTCGTTTTCATTTACGGTGTTTTTCAGCCAAATAACGGGCTGTCAAATATAAAATTATTTTGAAAGAGGTTGTTCAAAATGAAAAAAACGGTAAAATTTTTGAGCGCGGCATTGTCCTCCGCACTCATTCTTTCCGCCATGGCCGGCTGCGGCGGCGGCAAGGAAAAAAGCGAGGTATTCCTCATCGGCGCTACGGGTCCGCTTACGGGAGACGCTTCCTCCTACGGAATTTCGGTTAAGCAGGGCGCTTCCCTTGCAGTTGAGGAAATTAACGCAAACGGCGGTCTTGAGGGCGTAAAGTTCGAGTTCGATATGAAGGACGACAAGGCTACCGCCGAGGACGCAAACACAGGCTATGACGCACTTTACGACGCAGGTATGAAGATTTCTATCGGCGGCACAACATCAGGTTCCTGCGCAGCTTTTGCTGAGAAGGCAGCTAAGGATAACATCTTTGTTATGACACCCTCCGCTTCCGCGGCTGATGTAATCGCAAAGGGCGACAATACATTCCGCGTATGCTTCGGCGATCCCGATCAGGGTGTTCTCGCCGCCGAGGAGCTTTCAAAGAACTTTAAGAAGATCGGTTGTATCTATGATACCTCAGACCCCTATTCTTCGGGAATTTATGACGCCTTCAAGGAAAAAATGGCTGAGCTTAAAACCGAATTTACCACCAAAACCTTCGACAAGGAAAACAACAAGGATTTCTCCACTCAGGTTGAGGCTCTTAAGGACTGCGACGTTATTTTCGTACCCTTCTATTACACCGAAGCGGGTCTTGTTGCCAAGGCTTGCGTTCAGAAGGGCGTTAAGGCAGAGCTTTTCGGCTGTGACGGTCTTGACGGTATAGCTTCTCAGATTGACAGCACCGTTACCAACAAAATCCGTTACATCACTCCCTTCGACGTAGCAAGCACCGATGAAAAGGTTGCAAAGTTTGTAAGCGACTATAAGACCAAATACGGCGCAGAGCCCGACCAGTTCGCGGCTGACGGTTACGACGCTGTTTATGCAATCTACAATGCTATGAAGTCGGCAGGCGTAAAGGACGCTTCCATTTCTGCCAGCGACCTTTGCGACAAGATTGTTGAGGCTATCACCGCTTCCGATTTCTCATATGACGGCGTTACCGGTAAAATGACCTGGGATAAGTCGGGCGCGGCTACCAAGGTTCCCGTAATTGTTGAACTCGGCAAATAATTATTAACTGATTTCCGCACGGCCTGTATTTCAGGCTGTGCGGAATACGGGTTATTTCGGATAAAGGCTAAGAAGCCGATTCTTATTCTTTATTCGGCATAAGCCGGCAAAAAATTAAAATATGAGGAGTTACTAATGAACATTATACTTGATGGATTAGGCCTCGGCGCAATATATGCACTGATTGCTCTCGGCTATACCATGGTATACGGTATTGCAAAGCTGCTTAATTTTGCGCACGGCGATATCATTATGGTCGGCGCGTACGCTATTTTGACCATGCTTAATATGAGCGGCAATCCGTGGATAGCGATTATAGTGTCGGTTGTTGTATGCACCGCCGCGGGCATCATTATCGAACGCTTCGCTTACAGACCGCTTCGCAGCGCGTCTCCCTTGGCGGTATTAATAACGGCTATCGGCGTAAGCTATTTTTTACAGAGTCTCGCACAGCTGATATTCGGCGCGAAATCCCGCCCCGTCACCCTGCCCGCCCTCGGAAATATAACCGTATTCGGCGCGTCTGTCAGCGTGGCGACGGTTGTAACGCTTATTATAGGCGCGGTGATAATGGCGGGTCTTACCCTGTTTGTCAACTTCACCCGTACGGGACGCGCAATGCAGGCGGTTTCTGAAGATAAGGGCGCGGCTCAGCTTATGGGTATAAACGTTAACCGCATTATTATGATAACCTTCGCGATAGGCTCAGCGCTCGCCGCTTTTGCGAGTCTCTTTTATCTTATGCAGATACCCGCGACAAGCCCGACGCTCGGCTCAATGCCCGGTATCAAGGCTTTTACCGCCGCAGTTATCGGAGGTATCGGCTCAATCCCCGGCGCTATGATAGGCGGTGTGCTTTTGGGGCTTATAGAAAAAATATGCCTCAGTATCCCGTTTTTGAGCGCTTATACTACCGCGATTGAATTCGGACTTCTTATTCTGATACTTTTGGTTAAACCCATCGGTCTCTTAGGTAAGAAGAGAAGGGTGAAGGTGTAAGCATTGGA
>CABVAD010000183.1 GCA_902496265.1 uncultured Oscillospiraceae bacterium | reverse complement strand
AAAATATATTTCCTCATTCCGCATTACGAATTCCGAATTGATTAAAAAAATCCGCAGTCACATAAAGCAACTGCGGAGTAAAAGGCTTATTATTCCATATTGAAACGCTTTTTAAATCTGTCAACGCGACCGCCGGTGTCTACCAGCTTCTGCTTACCGGTGAAAAACGGATGACATTTAGAACAAATATCCAAACGGATATCCTTTTTAGTAGAGCGTGTCTCGAACTCCGCGCCGCAAGCGCACTTTATAGTAACCTTTTCATACTGCGGATGAATACCTTCCTTCATCTTTGTCACCCCTTTCAAAATCGATAACATACTGATAATACCACATATTAATTCAAAATGCAAGCATTTTATTTGCCGTTTAAAAACTTTTTTAAATCCTCGTAAATTTCGACCGTTTTAAAGCGCATAACATATTTTTGCGGGTGCTCCGCGATTTGAGCGCTCGTATCAGACGCGCTGTCAGACAGGCTAGCATCAGTTGCCGCGGGAATACAAACCGCAGGAAAAATGACGCACCACCAGTTTTTGCCCTGAGCCTTGCCGAGCCGTATTATAAGCGAGCGGTAATTGCCCGCGGGCAGGGTGAAATCCTCGTATTCCCGCGTTTCAAAATAGCTGTTCCCGATTTCTGCCGAAGCACCGTAGGAAAAGCCGTTTTCCGATAAAACCTGTTCTGCCGTTTCGCAAAAATTGCGTAGTTTCTCCGACGCCCTTTCCTCCGCTCTGTTAAGGTCGGTCTCCCCCGCGAAAATATCCGAGGACTCCTCTAAAATCTTATCCCTTACAAGCAGTTTTACGGCTTGGTCGGCTTCGCTGTCTGAATTTGCGATTATATGTAACCGCAGTACGTTTTGCCTTAAATCGTCGCACGCCGCCTCAAAATGCGCCATTGATGCGAAAATTGCACACAAAAGCCCTAATATCACCGAAAGCTCCGCCGCACGGCGTGAAAATAATTTTTTTGTCATAATAAAAACTCCCGTCAATTTTTTCTGACAGAAATATTGACGGGAATTTTTATTTTTATTCAAATATCAGAGATTTATTCTCAGGCTTGCACAGAAAGCAGGAAATGTTAAGCTCTTTGAGAGCTTTCTCGGCGGCCTCCGCTCGGTCTTTATCAAGATACACTGCAAACCAAGCAGGTCCGCTCCCCGAAAGGGAAACCGCGTCCGCTCCTGTTTTCAAAAGCTCGTCTCTAACCCTGCTTTCCCGCCACAGCGCGGCAAAGGAATTATCAAGCGCGTAAAGCACCGTCCCCAAATCCCCCGAATTTAGCGCCGCGACGGTTTTTTCTATATCCGGCTTATTGTATTCAGCCGAATCAAGACGGCGGAACATCTCGCCCGTAGAGGGCTTGTCCTCTCCCTTTGCAATCAAAAAGTAACAGCCGCTAAGGGGTTTAAGCGGCTCCAACACCTCGCCTATTCCCCTTGCCCTCACCGTGCCGCCGCGGATTAAAAAGGGTACGTCCGCGCCTAAAGCCACCGCCATTTTTAAAAGCCTTTGATAGGGAAGCCCCGCTTCATAAAGCCTGTCAAGACCCATAAGCACCGCCGCCGCGTCGGCACTGCCGCCGCCGAGACCCGCCGCGGAGGGTATGCGCTTATTAATCTTAATCTCCGCTCCCGCCTTTATTCCGCTTGCCTTAAAAAACGCCTCCGACGCCTTAAAGGCGATATTGTCTTCTCCCCCGAATACTCCGCACTCGACCGTAATTTTATCACTTTTTTCGATATAAACCGTATCATTAAGGCTGATACTCTGCATAACCGTGTCAAGCTCGTGGTAGCCGTCCTCCCGCTTACCGAGTACCGAAAGCGAAAGATTGATTTTGGCGTTGGCTTTTATTTTAAGACTCTGCATTATTAACCCGCCCTTTATAATTTAAAACAAATACCGATAAAAGAACAATCAATATACCCGCCGCTCCGGACAGGGTAATCGGCTCGCCGTAGACCGCCGCCCCTATCAGCGTTGCGACCACAGGCTCGACCATGGCGATTATAGGGGCTATCGACGCGTCCACCCCGCAAAGACCCGCGGTATAGAGAAGATAGGGTATCACGGTATTAAAAACCGCCATTAAAAACGCCACGGGAATAACCGCGGGAGCGTTTACGCAAACCGCCGCCGCGCTTTTAAAATCGGTAAAGGGTATACAGCCCAAAAGGGCAAAGCCGAAGGTGTAAAAGGTGATTGTGTAGGAGCTGTAGCCCCTGTTAAGCATCAGACTGCCGAAAACGGTGTAGAGCGAGTAGCCGAAGCCCGTAAGCAGACCGAAGCAGAGCGCCGCGGCGCTTAATTTTTCTCCCGTGCCGAACGCCCCTGTAACAAAACAGCACCCGACAAACGCCGTAACACAGGCAGAGCATTTTTTAAGGGTCAGCCGTTGTTTGAAGATGAAGACCGACATTATAACCACAAAAAACGGCGCGGTATAAAGCAGTACCGCCGCCACCGATAAAGAGGTAAGCGACATTGTTTTATAATAGCAGAAATTAAAAAGCACAATGCTTAAAATGCCTGCCGCAATAAAAAGCCACAAGTCCTTATGTCTTATTTTAAAAAGCGATTTATCCTTAATAAGAAGTATTATTCCAAGCACCAAGGCGGAAAAGAAGGTACGAAGAAAAACAAGCTGCATCTCGTTAAGCCCG
>CABVAD010000182.1 GCA_902496265.1 uncultured Oscillospiraceae bacterium | reverse complement strand
TTTGCTGAGTTTATAATATAATAGATTAAAATGTTTAGGGAAAAGGATGAAGAAAATGGGAGACGGCGTTCACGACGGCCACCGTGAAAGAGTAAAACAAGAGTTTTTGAAGAACGGCTTTAACGAAAGCACGCCCGCGCACAAAATAATTGAGATGCTGCTGTTTTACAGTATTCCTCGGAAGGATACTAACGAAATCGCGCACGAACTGCTTAACCGTTTCGGCTCTGTTTCGGGTATTCTTGACGCTCCCGCCGAACAGCTGACCGATGTAAAGGGCGTAACGCTTAACACCGCGGCGCTGATAAAGCTCATAATTCCAATAGCCCGCCGTTACGGCTTGGAAAAAAGCGCAAAAATAGAAAATTATTCCAATCTTGACGAGGTTTGCAAATATCTGATGCAACGGTATTTCGGCTATACAAAGGAGGTATTTTCCGTTACTTCCTTCAGCGGCAGCGGACGTATGCTCGGCTTTGATATTTTAGGCGAGGGAAATGTTTCAGAGGTGAATGTTTCCACCCGCGAGGTGGTTGAAACCGTATTAAGGCGTCAGGCGGTGTGCGCTATTATAGCGCATAACCACCCCGACGGAGTGGCGATTCCGAGCGAGGAAGACGTTGCGGTGACGCGTAATATACAAAGCGCGCTCCGCCATATAAATATAAGATTGCTTGACCATATCGTAATCTGCGGGGACGATTATGTTTCGATGGCGCAAAGCCGCCTTTATAAGGATATTTTTGAATAGTCAAAGCCTTAAAATCAGCGCGATATCTCGCGCTGATTTTCCGCCATACGGTAACCGACGCCGTTTTCGGTGAACAGATACAGGGGACTTCCGCTGTTCTGTTCTATTTTTTTGCGAAGATTTGTAATATTAACCCTTAAAATGCCGTTTCCTCCGCTCACCTGCGGCCCCCATACCGACTTTATTATAAAATCATAGGTGAGCACGCGGCCCGAATACCTGCAAAGCAGGGTGAGTATTTTAAATTCATTTTTTGTAAGGTGGACGTTTTTTCCGTCAACCCTTACGGTACGGCTGTCGTATTCCACGCAAAGCGAGCCTCTTTCGTATTTTTCAAGTGTGCTGATTCCCAAGGCATTTTCATACTGCTCGATACGCCTGACAGCGGCTTTAATTCTGGAAAGCAGCTCGCCCGATAAAAACGGCTTTCTTATATAGTCATCCGCACCCGCGTCGAGGGTTTCGGTGACTGCCCGCTCACTTCCGCTTTCGCAGACCGCGATTATTGCAAATGAGCCGCGCTCACGCAGCTTCTTTACGGTTTTGATACCTTCGTGAAGGGGGAATAAAGGGTCTATTATAATAATATCGGGAGTGTTTACCGAAACGAGGGTGAAACATTCGCTGAAGCTTTGGGCGACCGATACTTCATACCCCGAGGCGGAAAGTAAATTTCTAATGAGCCTTGCACTCTGCTTATCCCCATCGGCTACAATAATTCTGCGCTTCAAGCCAATTCATCTCCGTTCCTTTTTGATTATTATTTGTCATTTTCGGCGGCGCGCTGAGCGACCGATTCCGCGGAATAATAGTTTTCCTCAAATATAAAATCGCGTATATCCTTTTTTGCGGTATTAAGGTCATATACATAGTACCAAACGCCCTTTATAGTCTTTCCCGAGGAGGGAATATTGTCGTTCGGAACGCTTAGCTGTTCAAATTCGGGTGAAAAGACGACCGCCCATAGACCTAACGACATAATATCGTTTGCGGATAGGGAGGTTTCGCACTTGCTTACAATCATTTGAGCAACCTTCGGAAGCTTTAACAGGTTCATTTTCTTTACCGCCGCAAACATTGCCGTAAGTACCTCTTTTTGACGGTTACCGCGCTGAATATCGCTGTCGGTATGGCGTATGCGGGCGTAGCAAACCGCCTGACCGCCGTTTAAAAGCTGAGTCCCCGCGGCTGAAAGGTTGGGACACTCAACCCCTAAGGAGCGCATTTCGGGAAAGATGTTTTTGTTTAATTCCTTCATTTCCTTTTCGTCTACATCTACCGTTACTCCGCCTATATAGTCGATAACCCTCGCAAGACCGAAAAAGTTCATTGTAACATAATCCTTGATTTCAAGGTCGAAGTTTTGATTGAGCGTTTTGACCGCTAGCTGAGACTTGCCGTAGGCGTAGGCGTGGGTAAGCTTGTCCTTTGAGTGACCGTCGATCGAAACATATGTATCCCTTGCAATTGAGGTTAGCTTGAGCTTTTTGTGTTTTTTATCAATTGTAAGAATAACTATTGCGTCGCTTCTGCCCGTGTTGTTATCCTGTCTGGTATCGATTCCCAAAAGAGCGATATTCCGAACCTGACCGTAATCTGCGGTTTCAATGCCCAAATCGTTTTCGTCAAGCGGAGTGCGCTCTATACCCGACAGGGTCTTATAGGCGTAGCCGTAAAAAGCAGCGGCTGCCGCGATAACAAGGCATATAAAAACAATAAATGTATTGCGCAGCTTATGGGTTTTGCGCTTCCTTTTACGCTTATTGCCGCCGTTTTGATTTTTGGCGGAGGAATTATTCATATTCTGTCTTGCGCGGTACTGCGGGGAGGCAGAGGAAATATCCTCGTATTTTTGTGCGGAGTCCCGCTTAGACGAGCTTGAATATAAATCTATACTGTCGTCATTACTGCCGTATTCTTCGTATTTCATAATCGATTA
>CABVAD010000181.1 GCA_902496265.1 uncultured Oscillospiraceae bacterium | reverse complement strand
ACGGTTTCAACCTTTATTAAATTAGTATTTCCCGATTTTCCGTTGGTTACGCCGCCCGTAATTACAATCTTGTCGCCGACCTTGAGCTTAAGGGTTTCCTTTGTAAGCTTCTGCGCGCTGTAAAACAGGACTTCGGTCGAGGGGTAATTCTCGCACATCACGGGAATAACGCCCCAGGATAATGACAACTTGTGCCAAGTTTTTTGGTCAGTGGTAAGACCGATAATATCAACGGGCGGACGGAAGCGCGAAACCATACGGGCCGTCATTCCCGAAAGACTGCAAACCGCAATCGCCTTTGCGTTAATATCTATAGCCATTCCGCAGGTGGCGTGGGAAATAGCGTCAACTGTGTTTTTAATTTTAAACTCCGCCGACAGAAAACGCTTTTTATAGTGAATATTTTTCTCGGTGCTTTCGGCAATCCGCGCCATAGTCTCAACCGCTAAAACAGGGTGCTTACCCGCGGCGGTCTCGCCCGAGAGCATAATTGCGCTCGTGCCGTCGTAAACGGCGTTGGCAACGTCGGAAATCTCCGCACGGGTAGGTCTGGCATTGTTTATCATTGATTCAAGCATTTCGGTAGCGGTAATAACCCGTTTTCCGAGCAGACGGCATTTTGTGATAATTTGTTTTTGAATAGCAGGAAGCTCCTCAAACGGAATTTCCACTCCCATATCGCCGCGGGCAACCATAATTCCCGCGCACTCTTCGCTAATTTCCTCAATGTTGTCAACACCCGAACGGTTTTCAATTTTGGCGATAAGCTCGGTTTCCTTTGCACCGATTTCCTCAAGATATTTCTTAACATCAAGCAAATCCTGCTTGCAGGAGACAAAGGAGCAGGCGATGAAGTCTATCCCCTCTTTAATTCCGAAAGCAATGTCCTCTTTATCCTGCTCGCTTAAATACTTCTGCTTTAAGGTTTTATTCGGGAAGCTCATACTCTTGCGGTCGGAAAGCTCGCCGCCGATAACAACGGTGCAGTTTACATCGGTATCGGTGGTGCTCACCACCTCAAAGCTTAAAAGCCCGTTGTTTAAGAGGATTTTATCCCCCTTTTTAAGGTCAGTAGCAAGTCCTTTGTAGTTAATCGATACCTTTTTTTCGTCCCCCTCGATTTCGTCGGCGGTAAAGGTAAAGCTGTCCCCCTCCTTAAGTGTGACCTTACCGTTTTTAAAGGTTTTAATACGGTATTCGGGACCCTTTGTATCAAGCATAAGGGCGATAGGTAAACCTAACTTTTCCCTGACCTTTTTTACAAGGTCGATACGCTTTTTATGGTCCTCGTGGGTATTGTGCGAAAAGTTTAGCCGTGCAACATTCATTCCCGCCTTGCACATTGCGGTTATTGTAGCCTCGTCCGAGCAGGCAGGGCCTAACGTACATACAATTTTAGTTTTTCTCATTCTGCTTCACCCTTTAATTTACTGTAATTTTCAGTAATTTCATTTTCCTTGTCACGCATTGCACAAAGCGTCATATCAAGAAGCTTGTCAAGCTCCCAACCGAGCATCAGTGCGCCCTTTGTGATAATATCGCGTGAACAGCCCGCGGCAAACTTTTTATCCTTAAATTTCTTTTTAAGGCTTTTAAGCTCCATATCGCTGACGCTTTTAGACGGGCGCATTAGCGCCGCCGCGCCGATAAGACCCGTAAGCTCGTCTGCGGCAAAAAGCACCTTTTCCATTTCGTGTTCAGGCTTTATGTCAACCGTAATTTCATAGCCGTGACTGCATACAGCGTGTATAAGCTCATCAGAAGCGCCGATTTCCGCTAAAAGCTCGGGCGCTTTTATGCAATGCTCATCGGGGTATTTTTCAAAATCAATGTCGTGAAGAAGCCCCACAAGTCCCCAGTTATCCGCGTCGTCCCCGTAACCGAGCTTTTCCGAATACCATTTCATAACGCTTTGTACGGTAGCGGCGTGCTGTAAATGAAAGCTATCTTTATTGTATTTAAGGAGCAGGCCTACTGCCTGTTCTTCGGTGATATTTGTGTGCATTTTCAAATTTTCCCCCATTTTAAAACTTATGCTATTATTTTAGCATAAATCAACTAAAATGGCAAGAGGTATTAATAAAATCACGGGCGGTTATTTATTTCCTTTACGAGGTATTATTGGTCAAAAGCACTATGTATATATCCTATCGTTAAAGCATCAAAGAAAATTGCCGCCCGACATTTTGTCGGGCGGCAGCCTTATATCAGCTTTCCATTTGTTTGCCTAAGAAGGAGGCGGCGACTGTAGCTAATTTTATGTCGCTTTCCTTTGCGCTCTCACCGTCCGAGGAGGTAAGCACCACCGCACCGCTAACATCGCCCGAAGCTATTATCGGAGCGGCGACAGCGATATTCTGGTCAATTCCCTCAATGGCGGGAACAGCCTTTTCGGAAGGATAAACCTCTACCCTTCTCCCCTCCATAATATCCTCGACATTCTGGGTCACACGGCGTTCAAGCACCTCTTTTTTGGATATTCCCGAAGCGGCAATGCAATGGTCGCGGTCGCAGATAAGCACCGTCAAATCGGTAACATTTGTAAGCGCGTCGGCATACTGCGCCGCAAAGGAGGAAAGTTCCCCTATCGGCGAATACTTCTTGAAAATAACCTCCCCGCCCGAATTAGTGTATATCTCAAGCGGGTCGCCCTCGCGGATACGCATTGTGCGGCGGATCTCTTTAGGTATTACAACCCTTCCGAGATCGTCTATTCTTCTTACTATTCCTGTGGCTTTCATA
>CABVAD010000180.1 GCA_902496265.1 uncultured Oscillospiraceae bacterium | reverse complement strand
TAATTCCGAATTATAATTTACGCCTATTTCTTTGCCGACAGCTTTTTAGCGATAAGCCCCGACAGCATATTGATTATAAGCACCAGCGCCAAAAGCACCACAGCCGTGGCGTAAGCCTCCTCCATATAAAGACCCTCGCTAAGAAGCGCGTACATATGGATTGAAAGGGTGCGGCCGCTGTGCATAAGGTCTTTAGGTATTCCCGCAACCGTGCCCGAGGTGTATATAAGCGCCGCGGTCTCGCCGACGATTCTGCCGATAGCGAGAATTATTCCCGAAAGAATACCCGGGACTGCCGAGGGCAAAACCACCCGAAAGACCGTGCGGAGTCTGCCTGCGCCTAAGCCGAAGCTGCCCTCCCTAAAGGAATCGGGGACGGACAGCAGCGCCTCCTCGGTCGTACGCATAACCGTCGGCAAAATCATAATTGCAAGGGTAAGGGCGCCCGACAGCATTGAATTGCCGAAATGACAGGCGATAACGAAAACAAGGTATCCGAAAAGTCCGTAAACAATAGAGGGGATACCGGCAAGGGTCTCGGTCGTGACCCGCACCACCTTTACAAGCGGGTTGCCCCGCTTTGCGTACTCCGTCAGATATACTGCCGAGAAAACCCCTATCGGCACGGCGAGCGCCAAGGATAAAAGGGTCATTGTGACCGTGTTGATAATCGCGGGGAGCATTGATACGTTTTCGGTGTTGTATTCTAAAGCAAAAAGCGAGGGCTTTAGATTGGGTATGCCCCTTATAAGTATATACGCGACCAAAATCACAACCACAGCCGCGGTGATTATCGCCGAAGCCCATGTAATAATAAATAGAGCAAAGGAGGCGGGGCGGCGTTTATAGGCGGCGAGCCTTTGCTTAAAGGTCACCTTATTTATATACGCGGTATTATTTTCTTTCATTTTGCTTTCCTCCGCTTTTTTCTGTCCTTTTTGTCCCGTTTCACAAGGGAAAAGAGCAGATTTATTATGAGGATAAAGACGAAAAGCACGACCGCCGTGGCGATAAGCGCCTCCCTGTGCAGGTCGGTCGCGTAGCCCATTTCAAGCACTATGTTGGAGGTAAGTGTACGCACTCCCTCAAAAATGCTTTTCGGTATCTGTGCCTGATTGCCCGCGACCATATTTACCGCCATAGCTTCGCCTATCGCTCTGCCTATCCCTAAGATCACGCCCGCAGTAATTCCCGATTTGGCGGCGGGAAGTACCGTGCGGTAGATGCTCCGCTCGTTTGTAGCGCCGAGGGCAAGCGCCCCCTCGTAATAACTTTCGGGCACTGCCCGGATGGCCGATTCCGAAACGCTAATGATTGTAGGCAGTATCATAATACCCAGCATTACCGAGGCGGTAAGCACGCTTTTTCCGCCGCCGCCGAACAGGTTTTGAATTATCGGCACTATAACCACAAGCCCGAAAAAGCCGTATACAATAGAGGGTATGCCCGCAAGCAAATCCACCGCGGGCTTAAGTACTTTGTAAAGGGGCTTCGGGCAGAATTTCGCCAAAAACACAGCGGACAGCACTCCTATCGGCACGCCGATTATAATTGCTCCCGCCGTGACGTAAATACTGCCTACTATCATAGGCAGTATTCCGAATTTGTCTTCAAGCGGTTTCCAGACCCTGCCTAATAAAAATTCGCCCACGCCGATTTTACCTATTGTGGGCAGACCGTTTGCAAAGAGAAAAAGGCAGATTAAAAGCACCGCTACGATTGATACGCAGGCGCAGATAATGAAAACCGTTTTCATTGAGACTTCTTTTATTTTTAGGAGTGTAGAATTCATATTTTTCTCCAAATTTAGATGTTAGATATTAGACGTTAGATGTTAGACGATTGTAATACAAACCTGTGCAGGGGACGATGTTTTTACACCGCCCCCAAAATTCCGCATTCCGAATTCCTAATTACGAATTATTATTTAACCTCGCTCCAGAGGGTGATTTCGCCTGTGTAGATTTTTAAAATCTGCTCGCTTGTGATATTGTCGAGGGCGTTGTCCTTGTTTACTATAACCGCTATGCCGTCCATCGCGATTACGGTCGGTACAAGTCCCGCTTCCTTTTCGCTGTCCTTAAGCTCACGGGAGGCCATACCGATATCGTAAACGCCGTCTATTGTTCCGGTCATACCCGTGGTGGAGTCCTGCTGCTGAACGTCTATTGTAACATTGGGATTTAATTTGATATAAGCCTCTTTAAGCTTTTCCATAACGGGGGTTACAGATGAAGAGCCGCCTACAGTGATTTTGCCCGTCTGATTAGAAGCAGTGTATTTTCCGTTGTTACCCTGGCTTATATATCCGTTATCCTCTACTACCTTTTGTCCGTCTTTGCTTAAGATGAACTTAAGGAAATCACTCGCCACACCTGTAGCGTCGCCCTTTGTAGCCACATTAAAGGGACGGGCTATTTTGTAGTCGCCCTTTTTCACATTTTCGGCAGAAGCGGTGTTGCCGTCTACCTTAAGCGCCTTAACCTTTTTCTCGTCAAGCGAGCCTAAGGAAACATATCCGATAGCCGATTTGTTACCCTCTACCGTGGTCATCATAACCGAGGTGGAATTTGTGCTTTCCGCGCTTGTGATGGTGTGATCAACCTTTTTGCCGTCCGCGTCCTTCTGCTCTATGCCGAACAGCTCAATGAACGCTCCTCTTGTACCCGAGCCTTCCTCGCGGGTAAGTACCGAAATGCTGTCGTTCGCGGTCTTACTTCCGCAGCCTGCGAGCGCCGCCGTTAGC
>CABVAD010000179.1 GCA_902496265.1 uncultured Oscillospiraceae bacterium | reverse complement strand
TTTATTAACACAATAGGATAAAAAAGGCTCTATACTATATGTCAGTTAAAGTCAAACTTTCAAAAAAGGTGATAAAATGCGTACAAAACAGTTTAAGTCAGAATCAAAAAAGCTTATGGATATGATGATTAACTCAATCTATACCCATAAGGAAATTTTTCTCCGCGAGCTAATCTCCAACGCAAGCGACGCGCTTGACAAGCTCTATTTCCGCTCCCTTACCGATAACTCGGTGGGTATCGCCCCCGACGATTTCGAGATTCGCCTTGAAATTGACAAGGATGCGAGAACCCTTAAGGTTATCGACAACGGCTGCGGTATGACCGAGGAGGAGCTTGACAAAAACCTCGGAACGATTGCAAAATCGGGTTCGTTCGACTTCAAGCAGGAAAACGGGAAAAAGGATAATGTGGACATTATAGGTCAGTTCGGCGTAGGCTTTTACTCCGCCTTTATGGTAAGCGACAAGGTAACGGTTGAAAGCAAGGCTTTCGGCTCGGACGAGGCGTTTTGCTGGACCTCAAAGGGTACCGAGGGGTATACGATAGAGCCCTGCGATAAAGAAACCGTCGGCACGACCGTCACGCTTTATATTAAGGAAAAGACCGAGGACGAGAATTATGACGAGTATCTCGATCAGTACAGAATAAGCTCCCTTATAAAGAAGTATTCCGACTATATCCGCCACCCGATCAGAATGGAATTTACCACTAAAGAGCCTGTCGAAACCGAGGGTGACGATAATAAGGATAAAGAGCCCGAATACAGAGACGTAACCGAGCTTCGCACCCTTAACAGTATGATTCCGCTCTGGAAAAAGGCTAAGAACGAGATAAAGCCCGAGGATTACAGCAATTTCTACAAGGATAAATTTTATGATTACGAAGACCCCGCGAGGGTTATCCACTCAAAAACAGAGGGTCAGGCAACCTATTCCGCCCTTCTTTTTATCCCGAAGCACCCGCCCTTTGACTACTACACCAAGGAGTTTGAAAAGGGACTTCAGCTCTACTCCAAGGGCGTGCTTATTATGGACAAGTGCGCCGACCTCCTGCCCGATTACTTCAGCTTTGTAAAGGGTCTTGTGGACAGCGAGGATTTGTCCCTCAACATTTCCCGCGAAACCCTACAGCACGACGGTCAGCTAAAGCTTATCGCTAAGACGATTGAAAAGAAAATCAAGTCCGAGCTTGAAAAAATGCTTAAGGACGAGCGCGAGGCATACGAGGAGTTCTTCAAGTCCTTCGGAATACAGCTTAAATTCGGCGTTTACAACGATTACGGTATGCACAAGGACACACTTAAAGATCTGCTTTTATTCCGTTCTTCAAATGAAAAGAAATATGTAACCCTTAAAGAGTACACCGAGCGTATGAAGGAGGGACAGGACACAATTTACTACGCCTGCGGCGAGACAGACGAGAAGATTGAAATGCTCCCCCAGACCGACGCGGTAAAGGACAAGGGCTATGAGATACTTTATCTCACCGAAAATGTCGACGAGTTCGCCCTTAAGATGCTCGGCGAGTATGACGGCAAAAAGTTTATGAACATCTGCGACGATAATTTAAGCCTCGACAGCGAGGACGAGAAAAAGGCGCTTGAGGAGGAAAACACCGCCGCAAAGGATATGTTCGACGCAATGAAGGAAAGCATCGGCGACAGCATAAGCGCGGTAAGGTTTACAAACAAGCTTAAAAAGCACCCCGTGTGCCTTACAAGCGAGGGCGGAATTTCACTTGAAATGGAAAAGGTGTTAAATTCAATGCCGAACGCCGCGGAAAACAAGGTTCAGGCAAAATTAGTGCTTGAAATCAATGCGGAGCATCCGATTGCCGAAAAGCTTAAAACCCTTTATAATGACGATAAGGATATGCTCGGAAAATACGCAAAACTGCTTTACGGAGAGGCTTGCCTTATAGGCGGTAAGAGCGTTCCCGACCCTGCTGAGCACAGCGCGCTTGTATGCGAGCTTATGACAAAATAAAATATTGCAAGAAACGGCGGCAAAGCTTTATGGCTTCGCCGCCGTTTTTCCGCAATCCCGAAAAAAGACCTTTTCTTACTGCTGATTCATTATTTTTTTAACCTGCGGCAGACGGAAAAGGATTACCGCCGCAACGGTGGTCAAAATAAGCTCGGGGAGCATATAAAAACCGTTGTAGGCAAGAGAATAAAGCACGGGGCGGTTTACAAACAGGCTTCCGAAAATCTCGAACTGCTCAAGATTTTTGAAAATAACAACGCCTGACAGGAAATGGCTTGAAAATCTTAAAGCAACCGCTAAAACAACGCCGCCACAGATGCCCGCATAGCCCTTTTTTGCGAAAATTCCTGCTATTCCGAGAACCGTAAAAGCAACTATGTAATCAAGTAAGATAGTGCCGACAAGCATTACGGGAGTAAGTCCCCAGCCGAGCAGTCCGTCCAAAGCGATTCCGAGGACAAGCTGGATAAGCGAATAAACAAAGGCGCTCCCGAAGCCCCATTTAAGCCCCAGCATAATCGAAATCATAACAATCGGAAGCATACTTAAGACGGTTACCGAGCCGCCGAGCGGCATTTTAACCACCTTAAGAAGGCTCAATACCGTTGCGAGAGCTACAAAAATCGCGCTGAGCGTGAGCTTGTAGACATACTTTTTTGACATTTCCATTTTTTACACTCCTCCGACCGCATAGGCTGACGAGAGTCGAACCCATCACGCCTGACACTTGAATAATTTTGTTCGGACTTGTCTCATCTCTTGCAATACGCCGGTATTACTGCGTTCTTCGACTTCGCCCGAATCAAAATTCTTCTAAATGGCAGGTCGAAGAG
>CABVAD010000178.1 GCA_902496265.1 uncultured Oscillospiraceae bacterium | reverse complement strand
CGGGAAAAGTCGGTGACCCAAACCGTAACGGGTTCGACTCTCGCCAGCCTAAGCGTATTTAGCGGCAAGCGCCATAATTTCTTCCTGAGTGGTATCCGCGGCGTTTACCTCGCCCGCGAGCCTTCCGCCCGACATAACAAGTATCCTGTCGCAAACGCCCAAAAGCTCGGGCATTTCCGAAGATACCATAATTACCGTCTTTCCCCTGGCGGCAAGGTCGATTATCAGCTCGTAAATTTCATATTTCGCGCCTACGTCAATACCTCTTGTCGGCTCGTCAAGCAAAAGCACCGTCGGATCTGTAAGGAGCCAGCGCCCTAAGATAACCTTTTGCTGGTTACCGCCCGAAAGCGAGCGGATTTTGGTCTCCTGATTAGGCGTTTTAATGTGCATTGCATCAATACACCAGTCGGTGTTCTTCTTCATTTTGCTCTTGCTTAAAAAAGGTCCTGCCTTGCACTTTTTAAGGCTTGAAATAACCGCATTTTCCCTGATATTAAGAATACTGAAAATACCTGTCGCGCGGCGTTCCTCTGTAAGCAAGGCGAAGCCGTTTTTAATCGATTCGCGGGAATTTCTGTTGCGTATTGGCTTGCCGTCAAGGGTTAGCTTTCCGCTTCGCCTTGTAGCTACGCCGAATATGTTTTCGAGTAACTCCGTTCTTCCCGAGCCGTCAAGTCCCGCAACGCCCAAAATCTCGCCTTTACGTGCGCTGAAGGAGACATCGCGCAGCTTTGAATACTCTGCCGAAAGGTCCTTTACATCAAGCAGAACATCGCCGATTTCGTTGGTTTTCGGCGGATAAAGATTAGTAAGCTCTCTGCCCACCATAAGCTTGATTATATCGTCGGTTGTAAGGTTCTTCGCCTGCTCGGTGGCAATCCACTTGCCGTCGCGCATTATCGTGACCTCGTCGGAAATACGGAGAATTTCCGCCATTTTGTGGGAAATATAAATTATTCCGCACCCCTGGTCGCGAAGCATATTAATAATTTTGAAAAGATGCTCAACCTCTTCCTCGGTAAGCGATGAGGTCGGCTCGTCGAATACGATAACCTTTGAATTATATGAAACGGCTTTTGCGATTTCCACCATCTGCCTTTGTGAAACAGGCATACGGCTCATCACCGTTTTGGGGTCAACATTAATTTCAAGCTTTTGGAATATTTCCTTAGTCGCCTTATACATCTTTTGCTCGCTGGTAATGGGCACGCCCTTGGCGACCGTTGGGAAACGTCCCAGCCACATATTGTCCATAACATTGCGCTTAAGCGCCTGATTTAGCTCCTGATGCACCATTGCTACGCCGTTTTCAAGAGCTTCCTTGGAGTTTTTAAAGTTTATTTCCTTGCCATCAAGATATATTTTCCCGCCGTCCTTGGCGTAAACGCCGAAGAGACACTTCATAAGGGTGGATTTTCCCGCGCCGTTTTCACCCATCAGGGCGTGAACAGTACCCGCCTTAACCGTAAGGCTTACATTATCAAGCGCCTTTACTCCGGGGAAGGATTTTTCAATGTTCTCCATTCGAAGGAGAACGGGTTCGTCTGCGTTTTCACGGACGTTATCATTGAATTTTTCATTATTGCTCATAAGAACTCGTCCCCTGTCCGTTTTGGTTTATTCCATTGTGGGGCAGCCCTTTTAAGGCTGCCCCTTAAGTTAATGTTTGTTAGATTATTCGCCTGTGTAAACGCCGTAAGGAATGTTTACTCTCCATGTGCCTACAACGTTTTCGCTGTCAACGCCGTCAAAGGCTTCCTTGCTGTTTAAGTAGTTCTGACCGATAGCGGTAATAGCTTTTGCCATTCCGTCGGCGTCCTGCTTAATAGTACCAATCATAGCGCCCTTAGAGATAGAGTCCTTAGCCGCGTCGGTAGCGTCAACGCCGAATACGGGGATAACCTTTGCACCGTCCTTGTTATAGCCCGCGGTCTGGAGAGCGGAAACAGCGCCTAAAGCCATTTCGTCGTTGTTGGCAATAACAAGCTCTACCATATTCTTGTTAGCCTCGCTGTACTGCGAAAGAATGGTGTTCATATAATCGGTAGCGGCAGCTGATGACCACTGACCGTTCTGGTCAACAAGGTATTTCTTGGAGTTGGAAGCGTCATAGAATTCAAGCTTTGCTTTTCCCGCGGCTGTGAGAACCTTGTCTGCGTCCTCAACGCCGAACTGGGTGCGGGCGATAGCCTCCATATTGCCCTCCTGACCCTTGAACATAACGTAGCTTATTTTGCCGTCGCCGTTAAGGTCAACCTTGTCAAAATTCTTTACAAGATAGTCGCCTATCATTTCGCCCTGCATATGACCCGCCATTTCGTAGTCAGTGCCTACGAATACGCACTTGTCATAGCTGCTTACAACAGATTCCTCAACAGAGCGGTTGAAGAAGATAACGGGCACGTTCTTAGCCTTAGCCTGGTCGATAATGTTCTGCGCCGCGTCGTTTGAGCCTGTGTCAACAACGTTAACAACGAGAAGCTTTGAGCCCTTTGCAAGAGCGGTTGTAACCTGCTCGGTCTGGGTTGTCTGGTTGCCGTTCGCGTCATAGTTCTGATATTTAAGTCCCGCGTCGGTAAGGAGCTTATCCATTGCCGAACGAACGCTCGAAATGTAGGTATCGCTGTATGTATAATAGAATACCGATACCTCGCCTGCCGAGGAGCCCGAGCCTGAGCCGCCGCAGGCGGTAAGCCCTAAAACGAATGCAAGTGCCAGAATGGTTGCCAATAACTTTTTCATTTCAATTACCTCCTTATTTTTACGACCTTTCGCTGTCGTCAAGCATATTATAGCTGTTTATTAAGGTAATTAAAATACA
>CABVAD010000177.1 GCA_902496265.1 uncultured Oscillospiraceae bacterium | reverse complement strand
AAAGTAATTGATTGATTACTGTTTGCATCTTTTTCCGTCATACCGGACACGGTGCAAACTTTATAAGTGGAAGTCAATTTATCTGTACTCATTTTAGCATTTATTGATGCATAAATCTCATACGAAGCCGGAACCTTACTGCCCCACGATATTAAAATGCTTTGTACTTTATGGTTTACAGCCGTTGTAGAGCTTGCAGTTGAAGGTGCCAAATTAATTGTTAATAGTATTCTGTTTTTAGTAGAATGGCACGCGAGCGATTTTCCGGTTTCAAGATTTTTGTCATTAAAAACAGTAGTACTTGCAGCAGAACCCGAATGCTCAGCCATATATACTGATTTTTCAAGAAAACTTTTTTCTAGTTCTGTTGAAACATCCTCATTCGATAAAGCGGAAATCCGAAAACCATCCGTCACAGTCGGTCCTGTAACCGTTTCGTCCCCGTCTGTGGCATAAGCCGGTAGGGCAAACAATGTACCCATTATAACCGAAATACTTAAAATCGCCGAGAGAAATTTTTTGCTTAATATTTGTTTTCGCATAGTAGTTTTCCTCCTGATAATTTTTTGTTTATATCAATGTCAGTAAACGGACAAAATGACCGTAGTTAAAACGCATACCACAAGGTTCAGTATATCCTTGCGCCGTTTTGCCGAAGCCTCTCCTGCAATTCGGCGACCGAAATATTTTCGGGTGTAACGCCTGTTTCCAGCGCCAGCGCCACCGCCTCGCCCGCCGCCTCGCCTAAACAGCAGCAGATGGGCATTATCCGTATTGACGCCTGCGCCTCGTGGGTCGCCGAAATACATCTCCCCGCCGTCAGCAGGTTTTCCGCTCCCGAAGCGGGCAAAAGACTGCGGTAGGGTATCGTGTAATATTTGCCCGCCGGGAAAAAGTAATGCTTTGTTCCTCCGCCCGCGGGGTCGTGAATATCAATATCGTAATTTCCCGCCGCAACAGAGTCCTTAAAAACGGTGCAGTCTTTAAGCTCCTCGGCGGTTAAAATATGCTTTCCTATTATCCGCCTGCTTTCCCTTACCCCGATTCTCGGGGCGGTTTCAAGCAGTACCGAATTTTTAAAGGCGGGACTTACCGATTTAAGAAATTCCATAACCTCGAAAACCTGCTCGCGCGCCTCGATTTCCGCCGCGGTAATATCCCATGGGTCAAGCGGATTTCTTTTTATCACCCTTGTGGTGTTGAAGTGCAGTATCCCCGCGACAGGCGTTTTGAAAATAAGCACATCGTTTCGGGGATTTTTAATTTTCCCAGCCGCTTTGTACTCCCTGTACGCGCGGTTGATTCTGTTTTGCTCCTCCGCGTTATAAAGCGCCGCATCAACATTTCCGACCTTAAAACAAAGGGTCATTGGCTGACAGAGACCGTCCTCCTCTCTGCCAAGCCCAAAGGGAACTCCCGCAAGAGAGGATAAATCGGCGTCGCCCGTCGCGTCAATAAACATATCGCCGTAAAAGGTAAGCTCGCCCGATTTTGTCTGCACTCTGACCGCTGTTATTCTCTCGCCTTTTTTTACACAGTCCGTAACGAATGCCCCGAAGAGAAGCGAAATATTTTCCTTTAAGACCTTGCGGTTTAAAATCAGCTTAAGATACTCTGCGTCAAAATCGCACAGGGCCTCGCCCACAGCGCCCGCCTCTTTCAGCGAGTCGGTAAGCTCCTTGAAAAAGCCCGCGCTTAAATCCACCGTTTTGCCGTTTGCCTTTGTTTTGTAGGGCATAAACGGGAATACCAGATTGTTAGCTGCCGCCCCGCCTAAACAGCCTTCTCTTTCAAGCAGCAGCACCTTTACGCCGCGCCTTGCGGCGGTTACCGCAGCGGCGACTCCCGTAAGCCCGCCGCCCGCAACAATTAATCCGTATTTTTCCATAAGTCAGCCCTCTATTTTCAGGCTCTCGCCCGGCTCTACCGCGTAAATACCGCCGTCGGCATAAAACCAGACCTTAATCAGGGTGGGATTGTAAACCAACGTATTGTCCACATTAAACCTTAAGGCGCGGTAGGCGGCGGTATAATCGTAAATTTCAATATTCGTGGCATACCATATATCCTCCCGACCTGAGATGGTTTTACAAAATTCTTCAATTAAATCCCAGTTGTTGTTTTTATCGAATTCAAAGCTGTGTCCCCAAAGATAGAACAGCTTCGGTTCACCCTTGGGCGGAGCTTCAGGATTATCGTTTTTAAGAAAAAGCTCAAGATATTCAAAAAGCTTTGGGTTGGTATGATGCGCAGAAGGCATCCACCTAAGCCAATCGGACGGCATTTCAAAACGGCAATTATCACAGCCTAATGTCCTTGAATAAACTATCCCCATCATTTTTATGTAGGCCTCAATATCCTCAAGCGTCACTCCGCCGACAAGCCGTGTTATTCCCGAATCGGGGTAAGCCATACCGCGAACTATTCCGCCGAAAACCCTTTCAAGGGTCTTGCGGCACTCCAAGATGTCGTTAATCCCCTCAACCGCCGTAACACAGCCGGGGGCTATGTGCCTTTGACCGTGAACGGCTATTTCGTGACCCCCCGCCAGAATACTCTCTCTTACCTGCTCGGCGGTCATATGCCAACCGTCGCCGTCGCGGGTAAAGGGGGCGCCTGTGATATTAAAGGTCGCCTTGATTCCGTAACGGTTAAGTATCTCTGTAAGCGGTATGTCATACACCGAGCCGTCATCATAGCTTAAGGTCAACGCCTTAGCTCTCCCGTCAGGAAAACGCATATAACGGTATTTCATAAAATTATTACACCCCCTGTTTGTGAATATTATAAAATATTGTTAATCAATCCGCTAATGTTTTGGATACT
>CABVAD010000176.1 GCA_902496265.1 uncultured Oscillospiraceae bacterium | reverse complement strand
GGGAGAGCGCTTGAATGGCATTCAAGAGGTCAGCGGTTCGATCCCGCTTATCTCCACCAACCGAGTGCCTCGGTACGCAAACGCGTGCTGAGGTACTTATTTTTTATTTATAACCCTGCAATCGGAATAATTCTTCTGTAAAAAAATGCAGAGCATATCGGAGTTTTAGCTGACGGTTAGCCGTCGTTTCCGTTTTAACGGATTTTCTCCGAATGTGCTCTGCTTTTCTGTTTTGTTTTATTGCTGTATTCGGCTATCTAAACATTGTTACCGAACCGTTCCCGTTTATCAGCCGCCGAGATAGGCCTTTTTAACCGAGTCGCTTTGGGCAAGCTCTTTTCCCGTGCCCGTTAGCACTATTTTGCCGTTTTCAAGGACATAGGCGCGGTCGCAGATATCAAGCGCCTTATTCGCGTTTTGCTCAACGAGCAAAATGGTTGTACCGCTGTCGCGGAAGTCCTTGATAATATCAAAAACCTCGTCAACAAGCAGGGGGGAAAGCCCCATTGAGGGCTCGTCAAGCATAAGGAGCTTCGGGTGGCACATCATAGCCCTGCCCATCGCAAGCATCTGCTGTTCGCCGCCCGAAAGAGTTCCCGCTATCTGATTTTTACGCTCGCCGAGTCTTGGGAAACGGGCGCAGGTCGCATCGATATCCTTTTTGATTTGAGCCTTGTTCTTCTGGGTATAAGCACCCATAAGCAGGTTTTCATAGACGGTCAATTCCTGAAAAATTCTTCTGCCCTCGGGTACCTGCGTCATTCCGAGATTAACTATTTTATGACCCGGCATTTTAGTTATGTCGTGCCCGTCATAGTGAACGCTGCCCGAGTGAATGGGTATAAGTCCCATAATACTTTGCATGATCGTGGTTTTTCCCGCGCCGTTAGCGCCTATAAGGGTGACGATTTCGCCCTCGTCTACGGTGAAATCTATTCCTTTAAGCGCCTGTATAACGCCGTAAAAAACCTGTAAGTCCTTTATTTCAAGTAACGCCATACTCTACCCTCCGATATAGGCACGAATAACCTCTGGGTCATTCAGTGCGGTCTGTGCGTCGCCCTGCGCTAACATTGTTCCGAAATTGAGAACGGTGATTTCGTCGCAAAGCCCCGAAACAAAGCGCATATCGTGCTCTATAAGCAGAACCGAGATATTAAACTCATCGCGTATGAAACGGATAATGTCCATAAGCTCGGAGGTTTCATTCGGGTTCATTCCCGCGGCGGGTTCGTCCAAAAGCAAAAGCTTCGGATTTGTCGCCATTGCGCGGGCGATTTCCAGCTTTCTCTGCTTACCGTAGGGCAGGTTGGAGGAAAGACTGTTGCGTTCCTCCAGCAGACCGAAAATTTGGAGAATTTCCTTTGCCCTCGCGCGCATTGCGTTTTCGGTTTTATAATATTTCGGCAAACGCAGCATACTTGAAAACGGACCGCATTTAAATTCGGGCTGATTGTGCAGTCCGACCATTACGTTTCGAATAACGCTCATATTGGTGAAAAGGCGGATATTCTGAAAGGTACGTGCGATACCCTTGCGGTTGATAGCCTCCTGCGTTTTGCCGTTTAAGGTCTCACCGCAGAGGGAAAAGGTTCCCGTGGTCGGCTGATAAACGCCTGTCAGCATATTGAAAACGGTGGTTTTACCCGCGCCGTTAGGCCCCACAAGACCGTAAATCTGCTTTTCCTTAACCTCAAGATTAAGATGGTCGACGGCGTGCAAGCCGCCGAAGGCAATACCGAGGTCTTCTATCTTTAAAACTACATCAGCCATTGCCGTTTTCCTCCTTTTGCTGGGAATCGCCCGTCGGAGCAGCCTCTTCAGTACGGAAATCGACGCTTAAAACCTCGTCCATCGGAATTTTGGTCTCGATTTTATTCCAATCCGCCTTATCGTCGGTGATTGTGCCGGGCTTTCGGCGGGCGGAGATTTTTTTGAAAATTCTGTGAAAACCGTATTTCTCCCTTATCGGCTTAAAGGCGGGCGAGTTGTTAAACAGAACAACGATAATAAGGATTAAAGCGTATATTAAGAGTCTGAGCGCCGCAAGGTCTCCCGAAAGCTTATCCTGTAAAAGGAAGTTTACAAGTGTGATAAGCGTAGCGGCGATTATCGAGCCGTTAAGGCTTGCCATACCGCCCAAGACAACCATTACCAAAACCTCTATGGAGTAGTTATATGAGAAGAAGGAATACATAACGGGGGTTGTGAAGTGGCCGTAAATAACCCCCGCGACGCCCGCGAAGGCGGCGGAAATTACGAATATGAGCAGCTTGTAAAAGGTAACGTTTATACCCATTGCCTTTGCGGCAATCTCGTTGTCGCGTATAGCCGTTACTGCCCTTCCGTGCTTACTGCGAATAAGGTTCTGACTTAAGAAAAGCACAAGAATAACAACTACAAAGCCGACTACAAAAAGACTGTCCGCGCTGTAGGTTACGGTGGAAAGACCCATTGCGCCGCCGAACCACGGCAGATTTTTAAAGATATTACGCACTATCTCGCCGAAGGCAAGGGTGACTATCGCTAAATAGTCGCCCTTAAGTCTTAGGGCGGGGAGTCCTATAATTAAACCGAAAAACGCCGCCGACAGACCGCCTATTAACATTGAAATAATTAAAACCGCCAGCGGACTGCCTATTACATTGTGCAAATAATTTGCACAGAAGCAGCCGATATACGCTCCGACGCACATAAAGCCGCCGTGACCGAGGCTTAACTCCCCTAAAAATCCGACTACAAGGTTAAGCGACAGCGCCATTATAATGCTGTAAGCAATTCTGGCGAGAAGTCCCATTGTAGAGCGTTTAAGGTCGCCGGTCGCCGCCATAACGG
>CABVAD010000175.1 GCA_902496265.1 uncultured Oscillospiraceae bacterium | reverse complement strand
TTATGTTACAATAATGTCAACAGGGTGATAAATTATGGTTAAATACTCATATTTCGATAGTGAAATCGGGATTATTAAAATCGGTGTAAGCGACGGGGCGGTTTGCGAAATCGGAATTACGGACTGCCCGAGCGGAAGCGAGCACGCGTCGATTGCCGACGAGGCTTTTAAGGAAATTTCGGAATACCTTAACGGTAAGCGCAAAACATTCAATTTTCCTATTGCTCCTAAAGGTACGGATTTTCAAAGAAAGGTATGGTGGGCACTAAGAAAAATTCCCTACGGGAAGACCAAAACCTACGGCGAAATCGCCGCGCAAATAGGAAACCCGCAAGCTGCACGGGCGGTAGGAAATGCCTGCAATAAAAACCCGCTTTTAATAGCCGTTCCCTGCCACCGTGTTTTAGGCGCGGGCGGCTCGCTTACAGGCTTTGCCGCGGGTATAGAGACAAAAAAGCATTTACTGTTGCTTGAAAAGAAATACAGTATGTAAAAAAGCAAACCCGTACAGATTTAGCAAAGATAAATCTGTACGGGTTAAATTAATTGTTTTGATCTTCCATATTTTCCAATGCGTATTTACAGCATTGCAGAACCAGTAAATTAAAGGAAATATTATTATCGGTTGCCGTTTTATTGAGCTTTTCAAACAAAGGCTCGGTAAAACGCACCGTCCGCGCTACATTCGCGCTTTTAAGCTCGTTATCTACCTTAAACATAATTAATCAAGAAAATCCTCGTTCAGGGTTACGCCGAACTCCTTTGCAATCGCGCGGAGGTTGTCATCGGTAATGGTCTGGCGGATTCCCTGACCGCAGGAAAGCGCCTTAACGTAAATTTCCGCTGCCTTTTCGATTGTGTGCATAAGTCCGAAGGTGATGTCGAAATCGGGGCCCGAGCAGAAAAGCCCGTGATGCGCCCAAACCGCCGCGTCAAACTTCTTCATAAGCTCGCTTGTCGCAAGGGCGATATCCGCGCCGCCCGGCACCATCCACTGAACAACGCCTACGCCGCCCGGGAAAACTACGGGGCACTCTGTAGCACTCTGCCAAAGCGCCCTTGTAATATCCTTAGCGGTAAGCGGAAGCACATAGGTAAGGGCGATTATATTTGCGGGGTGGGCGTGGTAAATAACCCTGTACTCCCCGTTTGTCGCCGCCTTGCGGACGCTGTGATTCATAAAGTGGCTCGGGAACTCGCTTGTGGGTCTGCCGCCCTTTTCGAGACCCCATACAATACGGTAGCTGTCGCCCGCGTCGCTTATTTCGACAATACAGATATTGTCCTGCGGGGCTAAAATTACGTTGCGGAAGAACTTACCCGAGCCTGTGGCGATAAAGTACTCGCCCTTTAAATTGTCCGCTTTGACTCCCATATTCACCCACGGCTTATCGAAGGTGAAATAGGGGCGGCACTGCTCGACCTCCTCGGGTTTCATACGGTAGGTAAGGTTGCCGCCGTTACGCTCGTGCCAGCCCTGCTCCCAACCGTCATTGCACATACGGATATATTCCTTAATAATCTGAACGTCAAGAATTCCCATTCTGCTTAACCTCTCTTGCTTAAAACTTCGTCTTCGTATTTCTTGATTTCATTAAACCATTCGGGACCCGCGGTAACGCCCTCTAACTCACAGTAATGCTCCCAAACATCGGCGAAGGGCAGCATTTTAGCCTCCTCCTGCATTACCATAAGCTCGGTGAATTTGCCCTCGTCCTGAAGCTTTTTAAGGCTGGCGCTTGGCAGGCACATAGCGTTAAGCAGAGCCTTCTGCCAGCTCCTGAAGCCCACCGTCCAGGCGGAGATGCGGTTTATGCTCGCGTCAAAGAAGTCGAGCGCCATATAAACCCTGTCGAGCGCGTCGTTGCGGACGATCTCCTTAGCCATCTCTTTAGTCTCGTCATCAAGGAGGACTACGTGGTCGGAATCCCAGCGAACGCCCCTTGTGATATGTAACGCAAGCTCGGGGAAGAAGCAGAGGAGTGCCGAAATTTTATCCGAAACATACTCCTGCGGGTGATAGTGACCGTTATCCATAAGGGGAAGACAGCCTTTGTGGGTGGCGGCAAAGCTTAAGGTAAACTCCGCGCTGCCCGCGGTAAAGGACTCAACGCCGATACCGAAAACCTTTGACTCTGCGCAGGGCTTAACCATAGCGGGGTCGTGCGGCTCGGAAAGAATTTCCTCAAACGCTTCCTTATATCTCATTCTCGGACCCATTCTGTCGGCGGGAATGTCCTTATAGCCGTCGCCCGTCCAGATATTCATAACGCAGGGAACGCCCGTCTCCTCGGCGAAATACTGGGAAATGCGGATACACGCCTTGCCGTGATTTATCCAGAAGCGGCGCACCTCCTCATCGGGGCTTGAAAGGGTAAGCCCGTCCTTTACCATCGGGTGGGAGAAGAAGGTGGGGTTAAAGTCGATACCCATATTTCTCTCTTTAGCGTATTCCACCCACTTTTTAAAGTGCTTGGGCTCTAATTTGTCGCGGTCGGCAAACTCTCCGTCCTCAAAAATCGCGTAGCTTGCGTGAAGATTAAGCTTTTTCTTGCCCGGACAAAGTGACATTGCCTTGTCCATATCCTGCATAAGCTGTTCGGGAGTGGTCGCCTTTCCGGGGTAGTTGCCCGTTGTCAGGATACCGCCCGAAAGCGCGTCCTTACTGTCAAAGCCGCCGACATCGTCGCCCTGCCAGCAGTGAAGAGCCACAGGCACTTGTCTAAGCTTTTCGATTGCCGCGTCGGTGTCGATACCGAACTCAGCGTAGCGTTTTTTTGCTTCCTCATATCTTGTCATACCGTTACCTCCGTTTTATTATTCAGCATCTTAATTATA
>CABVAD010000174.1 GCA_902496265.1 uncultured Oscillospiraceae bacterium | reverse complement strand
ATTTTTTATTTGTTTTTTCTATTTATGATATGACCCGCCCGAGCAGATCTTAAAGGCTCTGTATATCTGCTCAAGAAGCATTACCCGAAAAAGCCTGTGAGGAAAGGTCATTTTTGAAAAGGAAAGCTTTAAATCAGCGCGGCGCTTTATATTTTCCGAAAGCCCGCAGGAGCTGCCGATTATAAAGGTAATACCCCGCCCGATATTCATTTCCTCCCGTAATACGCCCGCAAATTCCTCGCTTGAGAGCTGTTTGCCCTCAATGCAGAGCGGCACGACAAGGTCGCCCGAGGGGATTTTTTTAGCGATAAGCTCGGCTTCGCGGCAGAGCGCGGCGCTTACTTCGGCGGAAGAAGGCTTTTCGGGCAGTTTTACGGGGTCGAGCTCTATAATTTTAAGGTCGCAGAAAGCACCCAGTCGCTTTACATATTCCGCCGCCGCTTCCTTTAAATATTTTTCCTTAAGAGAAGCGAGGGCGATAACGGTTATTTTAATCATACCACGGTCACCCTGTTTCCTGTCGGTGCGGCTACGCTTAAAAGGTAATCCCTGCCGTTTTTTGCTCCTTCGTCCGCAAGCGCCGCCTCGGCCGAAGAGAGGGCTAAGAGGGGAGTATTGTTTTTCTGACTCAAATGACCTAAAATAAAGCGCTTGGTGCCGCTGTTTAAAAGGCGGACGAGCTCCGCGTCACAGGCATTGTTTGAAATATGCCCGTGGTCGGACAATATACGCATTTTAAGCTCGGGAGGATACGGACCGCGGTTTAGCATCTCCACATCGTGATTTGATTCAATTAAAATCGCGTCGCTCCCTTTTATCGCGCTCCTTACCCCGTCTGTCACAACCCCTAAATCCGTGCAGACGGAAATTTTTTTGCCGTCGGGCATTAAAAAGGTGTATCCGCTTGAGCCCGCGCAGTCGTGGCTGGTCTCAAAGCGGGAAATAAGCGTTCCGCCTTTTTCAAGCGGCGTTTCGCTGCCGATAGCCGCGGTTTTTGTTCCCGCGGGGAGCTTATCGGCGGCAATCAGCGCTTGGAGGGTTTTTTCCGAGGCTATGACTGTAAGCCCTGTTTTGTTAAGCAGAGGCTTTAAGCCCTTGATGTGGTCAAAATGCTCATGGGTAATAAGTATTGCGGAAATCTCCGAAAGGTCTCCGCCCGCGTTTTCGAGCGCCGCGGTAAGTGAGCGCAGGGACGCGCCCGCGTCCACCAAAAAGGCGCCGTAAGAGCCCGCAATATATGTACTGTTTCCTGTTGAGCCGCTGAAAAGCGGACAAATTCTTGACATCTTAATTTCTCCGGTAATAAATCAGATTAAAAACCAAACGGATCGGCAAAGACCGACCCGCAAATCACAATAGCTTTTACGCCTGTTTATAAAGGGCGATATTATCAAAAATCGGAACTCTCTTTATATCCGCCCCGAGAGCCGAAAACTTTTCGACAACGTCCTCATAGCCGCGGTCTATGTGGTCAATCTCCTCAATCTCGGTAGTGCCCTCGGCGGCAAGTCCCGCGATTATCATAGCCGCGCCTGCCCTTAAATCAACAGCGCGCACAGGTGCGGAGTTAAGCGACTTAACCCCTGTTATAACCGCCATTTTGCCGTCCACCTGAATATCCGCTCCCATAAGGGTTAATTGGTCGACGTATCTGAAACGGCTGTCCCAAACCCCCTCGGTGATTATGCTTGTGCCGTCGGCGATGCTTAAAACGGTCGCCATTTGCGGCTGCATATCTGTCGGGAATCCGGGGTGCGGCATTGTTTTTACATTGCATTTACGGGGTCTTCCGCTCATCTGAACGCGGACCGACTCGTCATACTCGGTAATTTTAGCCCCCGCCTCGGCAAGCTTTGCAATTATCGACTCAAGATGCTTAGGGGTGACGTTGGTGACTAAAATATCGCCCTTTGCGGCGACCGCCGCCGCCATATAGGTTCCCGCCTCAATCTGGTCGGGAATAATGCTGTAGGAGGTGCCCGAAAGGCGCTTTACTCCGTGAATTTTAATAACCCCCGTACCCGCGCCCATAATGTTTGCGCCCATAGAGTTAAGGAAGTTGGCGAGGTCGACGATATGCGGCTCTCTCGCGGCGTTTTCTATTACCGTAAGCCCTGTTGCCTTAGCCGCGGCGAGCATAATATTTATTGTAGCCCCCACCGACACAACGTCAAGGTAAATTGAACAGCCCGTAAGCTTTTTAGCCTTGGCGTCCACCATACCGTTTTCAATCGTCATTTTAGCGCCCAGAGCCTCAAAGCCCTTAATATGCTGGTCGATAGGGCGTACCCCGAAATTACATCCCCCCGGAGGAGCGACGCGGGCTCTGTTCATTCTTCCGAGCAGAGCGCCCAAGAAATAGCTTGAAGCCCGCATACCCTCCGCCATTTTTTTTGAAACGACAAAGGAATTGACATGGCGCGGATCGATTTCCACCGTGGATTTGTTTATAGGCTTAATCTGTGCGCCTAAGACCTGCATTGCCTTAAGTATGGTGGCGACATCTGATATATTAGGAAGATTTTCAATTACACAAGGCTCGTCGGACAGCAAAACCGCAGGAAGAACAGCTACAGCGGCGTTCTTTGCGCCGCTTATGCGGACCTCGCCTTTGAGAGGCTTGCCGCCGTTTATTACGAATTTCTCCAAATGAGGCACTCCCCGTCAAAAAATAATCGTTTTATACGAAAGAACCGAATTACCGTTATTAGTTTAACCGAATACTCTAAGTATTATAAACGCATTTTGCCGCTTTGTCAATTTGAATTTAAGAAACGCCGCGCCGTGAAAAAACAAAAAAGCCGCAAATCCGCTCTGTCTCGGGGTTTTTGATAAAATAAAAGTTTAAAATAAATC
>CABVAD010000173.1 GCA_902496265.1 uncultured Oscillospiraceae bacterium | reverse complement strand
GCCTTAACAATAGCCGCCATAAGCGCGTCAAAGTTTTCTTTGAGCTTTTCAGCTCCGAAGGAAACCTTGCCGATGGGGCAGTGAATGATATTGGTCTTGTCAAGACGGTACTCGATTTTACCCGCCTTAGCCTCGGTGACAGCTCTGGCGACGTCGGGTGTTACGGTGCCCGCCTTCGGGGTCGGCATAAGACCGCGCGGTCCTAAAACCTTACCGAGACGTCCTACAACGCCCATCATATCGGGTGTTGCGATAACAACGTCAAAATCAAGCCAGTTTTCATTCTGAATCTTGGCTACAAGCTCCTCAGCGCCTACATAATCGGCGCCTGCGGCCTTTGCGGCCTCTGCCTTGTCGCCCTTGGCAAAAACAAGAGCTCTTACGGTTTTACCCGTTCCGTTCGGAAGAATAACCGCGCCTCTTACCTGCTGATCCGCGTGACGTGAGTCAACACCGAGACGAACGTGAATTTCAACCGTTTCATCAAATTTGGCGGTTCCGGTCTTAACAGCGATCGCAACAGCCTCGTCCGCATCGTAAAGCTTACCTGTTTCGATAAGCTTTGCGCTGTCATTATACTTTTTACCGTGTTTCATTGTTTACCTCCCAATAAGTGGTTAAATCGGAATTTTCCTCCCACAAGAGAGAATTAATCGACAACTTCAACGCCCATACTGCGAGCTGTACCGGCTATCATACTCATAGCCGATTCAATGCTTGCCGCGTTAAGGTCGGGCATCTTGGTTTCAGCGATTTTCTTTATTTGCTCTCTGGTGATTTTGGCAACCTTTGTTTTGTTAGGTGTGCCGGAAGCACTTTCAATGCCGCAAGCCTTCTTAATAAGAACGGCTGCCGGCGGAGTCTTTGTAACGAAGCTGAAGGAGCGATCCGCGTAAACGGTGATTACTACCGGGATAATAAGACCCGCGTCGTTCTTTGTTCTTTCGTTAAACTCCTTGGTGAACGCCATAATGTTGACGCCGTGCTGACCGAGAGCAGGGCCGACCGGCGGAGCCGGAGTAGCCTTACCTGCAGGGATCTGCAGCTTAATGTAACCTGTGATTTTCTGAGCCATTTATTTGCACCTCCATTATTCGTGGTAACAGCGCCTTGCGGGCGCCTGGCGGAACGGTCATATTCCGCTCCTCCCACCGTGGCACTAACCTGTGCCGGGGTAACCGCCCGTTTTTCGGGCGTTAATAAGCATTTCTGCGTATTAATAAATTAATCGCCGAGCGAGATTTGGTCAAGCTCAAACTCAACCGGAGTCTCTCTCCCGAACATAGAGAGCGCCACGCAAACGCTGTTATTCGCGGTATCAACCGTTTTAACCACGCCCGTATAACCCTCAAGCGGACCGCTGATAATCTTAACGTTATCGCCTTCCGCATAGCCGACCTCAACGCTGTGCTTTTCAACGCCTAAGGCGACGACCTCTTCATCAGTAAGCGGAACGGGTTTTGAAGCAGGGCCTACAAAGCCCGTACAGCCGCGAATGTTTCTTACAACATACCAGCTGTCGTCGGTGACTATCATTTTAATAAGCACGTAGCCGGGGAAAATCTTGCGCTCAACCTCGCGCTTTTTGTCTTCCTTGACCTCCGTGACGGTTTCGGTGGGGATTTTAATCTCCTGAATCAAATCCTGCATACCGCGGCTTTCAACCATAGTTGCAAGATCGCTCGCCACCTTGTTTTCGTATCCCGAATAGGTATGAACCACATACCATTTAGCTTCTTTTGTATCAGCCATTGTCTACCTCCGACCTCTTAAGCGCCTAAAATAAGCTCAAGCAGCCGACCGAGACCGAAATCAATAAGCCAAATCAGAGCGCCGATTATAAGGCACATAATAAGCACTATAACGGTATTCTTAGCAACGTCCTTCCAACCCGGCCATACGATTTTCTTAATCTCGCTCTTGTAATCGCGGAAGAAACGTATGATACGCTTCGGAATGGTAAGCTTTGAACCGCCCGCCGCCTTGACCTCGAGATAATCGTCAATCAGCAGATACGCCACTGCCGCCGCAGTAAATACGAACAGCAAAATCGCGGTGATAAGCACAAACTGAGAATAGCTTATACCCGTAACATCGGGCAAAGGGCGCTTATCAACAAAATCGTAAGGACTGCTCAGCGCGATGACAAGCATATAAACCGCGTCGATTATTCCGACAAAGGGCGCGGCATAACGAAGCTTCTTCGACTTAAAGGAAATAATGCCGAAGACAGCCGAAAGGACTGTGAGGATAAAGCAGAAAAGAATATCCGAGGATTTCGCCATCTTATATTCTGTTCCCGAAACGGTAACCTTTCCGCCGAAGCCAAGCTGCGCGCCGACGAGATTTACCTCATTTCCGCCGCTTATTACGGTGGCAAAGCGTGCGAAGAACAGTACAAGCGCCGCAACGCCTAAGACAGCCGCCGCAATCTGGCAGATTCTGTTTACAGTTTTCATCCGTACGCCCTCCTACTTTGTCTCTTTGTGCAGGGTGTGTTTTCTGCAGAACCTGCAATACTTGTTCATTTCAAGCCTATCAGGATCGTTTTTCTTGTTTTTCATTGTGTTGTAGTTGCGCTGCTTACATTCTGTGCAAGCAAGTGTGATTTTAACTCTCATAACGGCACCTCCCGCTTTACGGAAATATTTTTTGCTTTTACTTTAACGCCGGAAAACCCGACGCCGTAAAAGTAAACGCCTCCCTCGGTTCGACCCAAAAGCCGTACCACCCGACATATTCGCACAGGCGGAAAGCACGCTACGGCCTCTTTAGTCGTTAAACCGGTTCTTATGCAAAAAAAAAGAACCTTTCAGAGGTGATAGTATTATAGCACATATCACCTCTGAGGTCAAGCATTTTTTATTTGTTTTTTC
>CABVAD010000172.1 GCA_902496265.1 uncultured Oscillospiraceae bacterium | reverse complement strand
TATATTTTTCTTTTTCGATAGTCTGATTTTTTCAGTTTAATGTGTCCGTTTTATAAGTGTATAAAATCGCCCGATTCAAATCAGAACCTATTCCCTGTTTGTACTTATCCTCCTACCGCCTTCATTACGAGAATCCGATTTAATAAATGATGAATATTGAAAACGAAAATCCGCTCTCTTCCGAGAACGGATTTTCGTTTTGGTGGGGACTGCGCGGCTCGAACGCGCGACCTCCTGCGTGTGAAGCAGGCACTCTGACCGGCTGAGCTAAGCCCCCGAACATTTATATTGTAGCACATTTTTTGAAATTTGCAATCCCAAATTTTAAAATATAATATTTGATACGAAAAAAGGATACGAAACAGACGCTCCCCCGCCCCATATTATTAATCGGGTTCACGCCCGCGGTATTCGGCTCGGACTATCTCGAACATTTCCTCGGGAGTTTCCCTGCACCCGTTTGCCAGCCAGATTTTTATAATCGCTGTAATTCCGCTTCTGAAAAACTCGCAGTGGTATCCTACAAAACGGTTTCCGAAATGCTTTTGGGCAAGGCTCGTATCATATTGCAGGATTTTATAATTATTGTCATAGCCCAGCTTAAAATATGTTTTATAAAGCAGCTGATTTTCCGATATGTGACCGAACAGCTTTAAAAAATTATGGCTGTTGTATCCGTTTTTAATTTCATCAGCATAAATCACGTTAAGATTATCCTCAAGCTCCCGCCGCACGGCATCCGCAAGCTCATAAATATCCGAGTAATTCGCGTAAAAGGTCGTTCGGTTAAGCTCTGCCCTTTTACATATGTCCGAAACCGAAATTTGGTTTAGCTCACGGGTTTGAATAAGATTTATAAATACCTTTTTAATTTTTTCTTTTGACTCTCTTTTTCGCCTGTTATTCTTTGTATTCATAGCTTTTCTCCATTATCTCAACACTTGACGGTAAATTGCTGATTGTTTTTTGCGTTTTCATATATTATACTGTATTTGCATTAAAAAAACAACTGTTGTTTTAATAAAAAATTTCGGAGGTATTTTACAATGAAAAAAAGCAACTTTACAGCATTGGTTTTAGGTACGGTAAGCGGGGTTTTATTCGCTCTCGGTATGTGTATGGCGCTAATCCCTGATTGGAACGCCTTTAAGCCCGGAATAATTTTCGGAGCTTTGGGGATTATCTTGGGCTTAATAACGGTTATAATTTGGAGAAAAATGGAGCATAAAGCCCCCGTTAAGCTCTCAGGAAAGACGGTTTTAACGGTTGCTGTCGGAATCGTCGGCGCGCTGGCTCTCGGAGTGGGAATGTGTTTTAGTATGGTGTGGGATAAAATGGTTTTGGGAATTGTGGTAGGTATTGTCGGAATTGTGATTTTGCTCTGCCTTATCCCGCTTATAAAGGGCATTGAGTGAATATTTTTATGCGGTTAAAAAGAAAACTCGCGTTATTAACTGAAAACACCTGTCTCGGCGATATTGTTTACGATTCAAAACGGCGCATATTGCTTATGTCGGCGGCAAGCCTTGCTATTAACGCCGCATATGCGATTTATAACGGTGTTCTGGGGTTTATTTACGGTTCGCTGTGGTTTCTGACGCTTAGCGCTTACTATATAATACTTTCGGTAATGCGTTTCGCGGCGGTCTCCTGCGGGCGCAAAGAGACTGAAACCGAAGAATTTGTTATGCGTTTTACGGGTGTAATGCTTGTCGTTTTAAGCCTTGTACTGGCGGGATCGGTGTATTACAGCGTCCGCTTTGAGGTCGCAAGGGCAAACGGCACTATCGTAATGATTACCATAGCCACATATACTTTTTATAAAGTAATCGCCGCATTTGTAAGGGCGGCGAAAACGGCAAAACAGCGGATTTATCTCTTTACCGCTTTAAGAAGCATAGCCTGTGCGGACGCGGCGGCTTCGGTGCTCTCGCTTCAGCGTTCTATGCTGGTTTCCTTTAAGGGAATGAGCGGGGCGGAAATTAAGCTGATGAACACCGTGACAGGAATAGGCGTATGCTTATTTGTATTTGTTTCGGGCGCGGTTTCGGCGCTCGGAATTATAGGAGGAAGAAGAAATGGCAAAATCAAAAATAGTAAAGGCGAATGAAAAAATAGCTGAAAAGGTAACGGAAGGGTTTAAAAAATTAAGCGACACCGTTGTCGGCGGATATACAAAAATTGAGGACGGATTTGTTGACCGCTATCTTACAAAGGAGGGCGAGACTGTGGAAGAGGCTAAGGAAAGGCTTAAAAAAGAGCAGGAAGAGCTCAAAAAAGGAAAAAATCAGATATAAAAGATTGGGTCCCTCCTTTTATTCACGTCAGAACAAGGAGGGTCTTGCTTATTTAAATTGACTAATGCTCCGTTTTATGATATAATCAAGCTATGGAAAAATTAAATTTCATTATTGCAAAAAATCTTTCCGAGCTGCGGAAAAGGAACAGACTTACTCAAGCTGAGCTTGCCGAAAAGCTTAATTATTCCGATAAGGCGGTGTCGAAGTGGGAGCAGGGCGAATCGCTGCCCGGCGTTGAGGTGCTTTATAAATTAAGCAAGCTTTACGGAGTAAGTCTCGACTATATTGTAGGTGAAGACGCCGCAAGACCGTCTCCCGTACCGACGGAGAGGAAAAAATATAATATAATTACCCTTCTGTCGGTGCTGGCGGTTTGGCTTTTGGCGACGGTGATTTACATTTTCTGTGATATTTTCGCAGGAATAAAGCCTTGGATAGCGTTTTGTTGGGCAGTTCCCCTATCGCTTGTCGTAACGCTGGTCTTTGATGTCATATGGCATAGAAGCAAGCTCTTTTTTCTGATAGTTTCAATTTTGGTTTGGTCTTTGCTGTTGTGCTTCTGTCTGCAATTTTTGAATTAT
>CABVAD010000171.1 GCA_902496265.1 uncultured Oscillospiraceae bacterium | reverse complement strand
GGCTTCGAGGTTGAGGACATAGAGAAGCAGGGCGAAAACATTAAAAATGTTGTCGCCGCGAAGATACTTAAAATCACCCCGCACGAAAATTCCGACCATTTGCAGATTTGCCAAATGGATGTGGGAGCAGCCGCACCTGTGCAGATTGTAACGGGAGCGCAGAACATCAAGGAGGGCGATTATGTCCCCGCCGCGCTTGATGACAGCTATCTTCCCAACGGTGCGCACATTGTCGCTGGCAAGCTCCGCGGAGTGGAATCAAACGGTATGCTCTGCTCGGGGGGCGAATTATGCCTTACAGAGGACGATTATGAGGGTGCTGAGGTAAACGGCATACTTATTTTAAAGGGCGAGCCGACGCCGGGAACGGATATGCGCGAGGTTTTAGGGCTTAACGATTACATTATCGACTTTAAAATCACCGCGAACCGCCCAGACTGCAACTGCTTTTTAGGGGTTGCAAAAGAGATTTCGGTGGTTTTGGGTACTAAGTTCACCGCTCCTACACCCGAATATAAGACCGTGGGCGGGAATATTTCCGATTATATTAACATTGAGGTTAGAAACTTCGACCTCTGCCCCCGCTACATCGGCAGAGTGGTTAAAAACCTTAGAATAAAGGAATCCCCCGACTGGATGAAAAAGGCTATTACCGCCGCGGGTATGAGACCTATTAACAATATTGTCGATATTACAAACTTCGTTATGCTCGAAACGGGTCAGCCGATGCACGCCTTTAACTACAACGACATAAGGGGTCACAAAATAATCGTCCGCAATGCAAATGCGGGCGAGAGCATCACCACTATTGACGGCACCGAGCATAACCTGACACCTGATATGCTTGTAATTGCAGACGGCGAACAGCCCTCCTGCCTTGCGGGAATTATGGGCGGCAAGGAATCGGAAATTGAGAGTGACACAACCGATTTATTCCTTGAATCGGCAAAGTTCCGCCGCGACAATATCCGCCACACGGGACGCACCTTAGGTATCCGTACCGAGGCGAGCGGCCGCTATGAGCGCGGGGTTGACATTATGAATGTCGAGTACGCCTCCGAACGAGCGCTACAGCTTATTTACGAGCTTGACGCGGGCGACATTATTGACGGCGCGATAGACCTTAACAACGGTCTGCCCGAGGAGCGGGTTATTAATGTCACCACAGATAAAATTATGAGCCTTATCGGCGTCACAGTTCCCGACGAGAAGATTGTTTCCATTTTAAACAGCTTAGGTCTGCCTACAACCGCAAACGGCAAGGAGCTTACGGTTAAAGTACCCTCAATCCGTGACGATATTGAGGGGCGCGCCGACCTTGCGGAGGAGGTTATGCGTATTTACGGCTATGACCACATTGTAGGCAAGCCGATGCGCGGCGAGGTTGTACGCGGCAGAAAGCTGCCCGAGCGCATTAAGACCGATAAGATTAAGGACTTCCTTATAAGCGCGGGTGCAAGGGAAATTGCGACCTACTCCTTTATCAGCTCTTCGGCGCTCGATACCCTCTTACTCCCCGAAAACGATGAAAGAAGAAATCAGATTAAGATAATCAATCCTTTGGGAGACGAGTATTCCGCAATGCGCACCCAGCTTACTACAAGTATGCTTAGCGTACTTGCTACAAACATCAACCGCAAGATTACCGAAGGAAGATTTTTTGAAGCCTCGAAGCGCTTTGTTCCGAAATCTTTACCGATTACCGAACAGCCCGACGAGCTTCCCACCCTCTCCATAGGAATTTACGGAAAAGCTGAAGATTTCTTCACCTTAAAGGGCATAATAGAGGGTGTAATGAAGCTTTGCGGCGCGCATACCCAGTATGAAAGAAGCGCTGAGCCCTATCTCCACCCGGGCCGTCAGGCGCTTGTTAAGGCGAACAATACACCCGCTGCCGTTTTCGGCGAGGTTCACCCGACCGTTGCCGCCGCTTACGGTATCGACTGCCGCGTGTATGTTGCGGAAATTAAGCTTGATATTCTGCTCGGCATCAACAAGCGCAAGACAATTTACAAGCCCCTGCCGAAATTCCCCGCGGTTGAACGCGACTTTGCAATGCTTTGCGACGCCGATTTACCCGTAGGCGCGCTTGAAAAGGCTATCACAAAGGGCGCGGGAAGACTGCTTGAAAGGATAGAGCTTTTCGATGTTTATTCAGGCTCGCAGATTCCGGAGGGCAAAAAGAGCGTTGCCTACAGCGTATGGCTCCGTTCGGCGGACAGCACCCTTACAGACAAAGAAATCGAGACTGTAAGCGCCTCGATAATTAAAAATCTTGAAGCTGCGGGTGCTGAGCTTAGAAAATAATACTTGAACTTTTCTGAGAAAAGGTATAGAATGTAATTGATACTATAAGAGAGGTGTTATGGATGAATGACAGAACAATGACCTTTTCCATCGGCGACCAGACCGAGCAGGAAATCAGAAACATACTGACCTTAGTGTATGACGCGCTTAAGGAGAAGGGCTATAATCCCATAAATCAGATAGTCGGATATATCCTATCCGAAGACCCCACCTATATCACCACTCATAACAATGCGCGCAATCTTATAAGAAAAATCGACCGCGACACACTTTTGCAGTCGCTTGTAAGATATTACCTTAGCGCGTGACAGCAAGATTTACTAAAGCCGCCCGACAAGGCGGCTTTTTTATTTATTAACTTCTCTTTTTTCGGTACGCCCTGTAAGATAATCAAGCGATACTCCGTAACAATCGGCTATTTTTATCAGTATATCAAGCTTAGGCTCTCTCGTCATTAATTCATAGTTTTGGTATGTCTTTTCGCTTATATCGCAATATACCGCAATCTCCCATTGCGCTAAACCCTTTTCTTTTCGGCATTCTCTTAAACGCTTCGATAAAATATCCATCATCATTCATCACCTGTACAATATTATAAAT
>CABVAD010000170.1 GCA_902496265.1 uncultured Oscillospiraceae bacterium | reverse complement strand
ATTTTAAGGACATATCGGAGGAATAATAATGCTGGACATTAAATTTATCTGTGAAAATCCCGAGCTTGTTAAGGAAAATATCAGAAAAAAATTTGAAGATAACAAGCTTCCGCTTGTGGACGAGCTTATTTCGCTTTACAGCGAGAAATGCAACGCCAACAGCCGCGCTAACGAGCTTCGCGCCAACCGCAATAAGGTAAGCCGCCAAATAGGTATGCTTATGAGTCAGGGCAAGCGCGAGGAAGCCGAGGAAATGAAAAAGCTTGTAAACGAACAGGCACAGGAATTAAAGGCGCTTGAGGAAAAAGAGGACGAGCTTTCGCGTAAGGTGCTTGAGATTCAGATGAAGATTCCGAACATTGTGGACGCGAGCGTTCCCGTCGGCAAGGACGACAGCGAAAACGTCGAGGTCGAGCAGTTCGGCGAGCAGACCCGCCCCGATTTTGAAATCCCCTACCACACCGATATTATGCAGCTTTTTGACGGTATCGACAAGGACGCCGCGGGCAGAGTCGCAGGCGAGGGCTTTTACTATCTTATGGGGGACATTGCACGTCTTCACTCGGCGGTGCTTGCCTATGCGCGCGATTTTATGATCGAGAAAGGCTTCACCTACTGCATACCGCCCTATATGATAAGAAGCAAGGTCGTAACAGGCGTTATGAGCTTTGAGGAAATGGACGCTATGATGTATAAGATTGAGGGCGAAGACCTCTACCTTATCGGCACGTCAGAGCACTCTATGATAGGCAAGTTTATAGACAGCATTACCCCCGAGGAACAGCTTCCGCTTACCCTTACAAGCTATTCCCCCTGCTTCCGCAAGGAAAAGGGCGCGCACGGCATTGAGGAACGCGGAATTTACAGAATACACCAGTTTGAAAAGCAGGAAATGATAGTTATTTGCCGTCCCGAGGAAAGTATGGAATGGTTCAACAAGATGTGGAGCTATTCGGTCGAGCTTTTCCGCAGTATGGATATTCCCGTCCGCACGCTTGAGTGCTGTACGGGCGACCTTGCGGATTTAAAGGTCAAATCCTATGACGTCGAGGCGTGGAGTCCAAAACAGCAAAAGTATTTTGAGGTCTGCTCCTGCTCTAACCTCGGCGACGCACAGGCGAGAAGACTCGGCATTAAGGTTAAGGGCGCGGACGGCAAAAAGTACCTTGCACACACCCTTAACAACACGGTTGTCGCCCCGCCGAGAATGCTTATTGCATTCCTTGAAAACAATCTCCGCTTTGACGGCGAGCGTTACAGTGTTGTAATCCCCAAAGCGCTTCAGCCTTATATGGGCGGCAAGACCGAAATCACGGCAAAACACTGAATCATAGTAAAAATTTACGGATAAAAAAACAAAACACGGTGGAGATTTGATGGAGACAAAGGAAAACGGGACACATTTTTCCGCTCTGCTCTCAAAGCTTTCAGGGCTTTGGGCAGGTCACAAAATACTTATTTGCATTGCCGCCGCTGTCACCGCGCTGTGCGTTACGGTATCGGCGGGAGCTGCTGTCATACTGAAAAAGAAGCCTGATGCCGCTCCTAAAGCGGAGAGCGTCATTTCAGAATCCGAAACGGCCGAAAGTCTTTCGGAGACACCCGAGGAAAGCGAGCCGACAGAGCTGTCAAGCGTGCAGGAAACGGTTGTGAGCTTAAAGCCCGAAAGCAGTTCGCCTGTATCCTCTGCACCGAAAAAAACCTCGGTCAAAAAACAACAAACCGCAAGCGCGGCGCAAACGTCTGTCACAGGCGGTTATAAATACAATTCAAACTCCGATATTGACGATAATATCTTTTTAGACGCGCTCATTTACACAGGCTACAATATCAAAAAGCACCGTGCGGACGGTAAAATGTGGCAGTACATTCTCGCCGCAAATAAAAGGGGTCTAGGCTACCTTTCGAATATCACCTACGGCGGCGGCTCGAGCGGATATGAAACCTCGGGCGGCAAGCCTGATATAAAATATTTTGAAAAGCACGGGCTTGTCTGCGCGTCATACGTTACATACGTTTATTTTAATTATCTTCCGAACGTCGCGGGAATAGATACATCAGCATTGCCGAAACCCGCGCGCTCAACCTCGGCTAACGATTGGTATTCGGCTTTAAAGCAATGGGTAAGCAAGGGGTATTCAAGGAAAATTCCCTTTACCGCCTCAAAAACCTCGGCGGGCTTTATTAACTTTAAAGCCTCCGAAAGCATACCGATCGGCTCTATAATAGTTTTTTGCGATTCAAGGAACAGGAGCGATTACGGCAGTCACGTTGCGATTTACGCGGGATATAAAAATAATTACAACTGGATTTTCCACGTGGGCAACAAAAACGGTCCCGAATTTTGCGCGGTGGAGCGTATGAATTTCGGTCACGACCCGCAATGGCCTATCGCGGTAATCACCCCGCCCGAAAACATAAGAATGTCGGCTATGCTTGAGGTCACGGTTACCGACAACAGCGGCAAGCCTGTTTCGGGTGCGGCAGTTTCGCTAAAAAACAGCAAGACAGGGGCGGTAATTAATTTAGGCAGGTCAAACGGCAAGCCTCTCACTAAGGATGGGCTTACATACGGCGACTATACGGTAAGCTTCACCGTTCCCGCGGGCTACACCGCGGACAGCACGGTAAAAGCCCTTAAGCTTACAACCGCGAACAACAGTAAAAACACGGTCAATATAACGCTTGCGGCAATACCTCCCGCCCCCGCCGAAAGCTCGTCGGAGCTAAGCGGCAGCTCAGGCGAGGAAAGCCCGTCAAGCGGTATTTCGGACGAAAGCATTTCGGAAGAAACAGACTCCGACTCCTCTTCAACCACACAAACGGAATAAGTAAACTTAAACGGGACGGTGAAATTCACCGTCCCGCAATATTTTTATAAATTATTCCTGATTATAATTTCTAAGCACGGT
>CABVAD010000169.1 GCA_902496265.1 uncultured Oscillospiraceae bacterium | reverse complement strand
TGTTAAAACGAATGCATTAAAAAAACCTTGACATAATTAATTTACAGATGTATCATAATAGTATTAAAGCGATGAAAAGGACAGTAGCCTTTTAAAACGCCCTTTAAAGAGAGCGCGCGCCGTCGGCTGAAAGCCGCGCAGGGGTATAAAAGGCGAATACCGCCTTTGAGCGCCGTGGGTAGCAACACGGACGTTTTGTCTGCGTTAAGGACAGTTGAGCGCCGTTTTTTTTAACGGAACACGGGTGGAACCGCGGAGCATTATAAGTTTATTGCTTCGTCCCTATTTTAGGGACGGAGTTTATTTTTTTATCGGAGGTATTATATATGATTAAGGTAACTTTAAAGGATAACACGGTTAAGGAATTTACCGAGGGCATTACCGCTTACGAGGCGGCAAAGGAAATAAGCATGGGGCTAGCCCGTAACGCCTGCGCCGCTAAAATTAACGGCGAAAACGCCGATTTGCGCGACACTCTTGACAGCGATTGCACGCTCGAGATTTTAACCTTTGAGGACGACTACGGCAAGCGCACCTTCCGCCACACCGCCTCTCACATTATGGCACAGGCGGTAAAAAGGCTTTATCCCGACGCTAAGCTCGCGATAGGTCCCGCCGTGGATGACGGATTTTATTACGATTTTGACCTTGAAACAAAGTTCACCCCCGACGACCTTGCAAAAATTGAAGCAGAGATGAAAAAAATCGTCAAGGAGGATATTAAAATCGAGCGTTCTCTTATGACAAGGGACGAGGCGGTAAAGTATTTTGAGGAAAAGGGCGAGCCTTACAAGGTGGAGCTTGTCGGAGATATTCCCGAGGGTGAGAAGATAAGCTTCTACACTCAGGGCGATTTTACCGACCTCTGCGCAGGGGCGCACCTTATGAGCACCGGTATGGTAAAGGCATTTAAGCTTACCTCCGCCACGGGGGCATACTGGCGCGGAGACTCAAGCAAAAAAATGCTTTGCCGCGTTTACGGCACGGCGTTTCCGAAGGCGAGCGCGCTTGAGGAGCATCTGAATATGCTTGAAGAGGCGAAAAAGCGCGACCACAATAAGCTCGGCAGAGAATTAGAGCTTTTCACCACAGTTGACGTTATAGGTCAGGGACTGCCCATTATGCTTCCCAAGGGCGCTAAAATGATTCAGATTTTACAGCGCTTTGTAGAGGACGAGGAGGCGAAGCACGGCTGGCAGCTCACCAAAACCCCCTATATGGCAAAGCGCGAGCTTTACAAGCTTTCGGGTCACTGGGATCACTACCTTGACGGAATGTTCGTGTTAGGCGACCCGAACGACGAGACAAAGGACTGCTTTGCGCTTCGCCCTATGACCTGCCCGTTCCAGTATCAGGCATATTTAAACCGCGCGCGCTCCTACCGCGACCTGCCGCTCCGCTATGACGAGACCTCTACCCTCTTCCGCAATGAGGACAGCGGCGAAATGCATGGGCTGATAAGGCTTCGCCAGTTTACGATTTCCGAGGGTCATTTAATGTGTACCCCCGAACAGCTTGAAGAAGAATTTAAGGGCTGTCTTGAGCTTGCTATTTATATGCTTAAAACTTTGGGACTTTACGAGGACGTTTCCTATCGCTTCTCGCAATGGGATCCGAATAACCGCGAAAAGTATATCGGCACAGCCGAGCAATGGGACGAGGCTCAGGGTGTAATGGGCAAAATTCTTGACCACCTTGAAATTCCGTATAAAATCGGCATCGACGAGGCGGCATTCTACGGTCCTAAGCTTGATATTCAGATAAAGAACGTTTACGGCAAGGAGGATACTCTGATTACCATTCAGATTGACCAGATGCTCGCCGAAAAGTTCGGTATGGAATATGTTGACCGCGACGGACAGAAGAAGAATCCCTACATCATTCACCGCACCTCGCTGGGCTGCTACGAGAGAACGCTCGCCCTGCTTATCGAAAAATACGCGGGCGCGTTCCCGCTGTGGCTCGCTCCCGTTCAGATTAAAATGCTCCCGATTGCCGACCGCCACCTTGATTACGCCTATGAGGTTAAAAAGCTGATGGAGGAAAAGGGACTTCGCGTTGAAATTGATGACCGCAACGAGAAAATCGGCTACAAAATCCGCGAAGCGAGACTCGGGAAGGTACCGTATATGCTTATTATCGGCGATAATGAGGTCGAAAACCGCACCCTCTCGGTAAGGGAGCGCGGCGAAAACGGCGACTTAGGCGCTATGAGCGTTGAAGAGTTTATAAACCGCGCCGTCGACGAGGACAGGAATAAAATAAGGAAATAAGCTGTATAAAAAAAGAATGCCGCAGACGGGAGTGTTATATACTGCCGTCTGCGGTATTTTATTATGAAGTGCCTCAACTACGCGTCTGCGTGTCGAGGCACCGGGCTGTTAAAAAGCAACTAAAAGATGTCACTTGAGGTCGAGCCGAAAAGGTAAAAAAATAACGCTGAACCCATAACGAATTGGGCCCAGCGCCACGCTGGTGAAGACAAGTGGACTTGAACCACCGACCCCCTGCATGTCAAGCAGGTACTCTAACCAACTGAGCTATGCCTTCATATTGATTTTAACTTTGTGTGACTGTGTTTGCGTGCCGAGGCACTCAACTGGTGCGGGTGACAGGACTTGAACCTGCACGCTAAAGCGCCAGCTCCTAAGGCTGGTGCGTCTGCCAATTCCGCCACACCCGCATATTAAAGTTTCCGAGGGCAGCCGCATGCGTGACTCTTGCGATTCCCGAAAAATTTTTTGCCTTGGAGCGGCAAAATTTTTCGACCGCGACGCCTTTTGCGCTCTCGCTTTTCCCTCCGCAGGAGGCGCTCGGCGCAAAACTGCCAATTCCGCCACACCCGCATATTAAAGTTTCCGAGGGCAGCCGCATATTGAAGGAATAAGTGAAGAAGCTACTTATTGCGACAAATGATATTTTA
>CABVAD010000168.1 GCA_902496265.1 uncultured Oscillospiraceae bacterium | reverse complement strand
GTTCTCCGCCAGCTCCGTAGAGAAGTATCATTATCATTCTGACTGTCATCGCCGTATCAGGTGCAGCCTGACACTTTTACCGGGGATTCTCGCTCGCTCAATTATCAGAGGTCTTGGCGTACCCGATAAGGTGGCTCATCATCAGAACTAAAGTCCGATGTGCCTATATATTCAGTTGTCAAGGAACAGCGAAAGAGTTGCTCCTAATCGGAGTTAAAAAATAACCCTTTCACTTGTTCGGACTGGGAGAGGTCAAATTATCGGGTGTTTTTGAAAAAAAGTTTGAAAATTTTTTTGTGTCGGAAAAATAAAAACGCCGCCTATCCCGATAAAGGAATAAGCGGCTTGCTTATATAGACCTATATTTTATTTTTTGAAAAGGAAATGACTACGAAAAAGTACGCACTATGAAAGCCTTTTTCTTTGCTTTCATCATCTTTAAGATGACTTCATCAACAGCGTCGGTGTATCTGCCTTGAGCCATAAGTGCGTTCTTCTTATCTATAAGCGAATGTATGATTTGAGAGCGTTCCTGCTCGGTTAGATTGATATAATACTTCTTCATTTGTAGTCCCTCCATTTGATTACAGTATATCCATAATCGTTGCCAGCTTCAAATATGCAAAAAAAGAACCCCGAACTATACAGTCCGAGGTTCTGTCGTAAACATCGTTAAATGCCGAGTTTACAAGGCTTTTTTATTCAATTTACAATGTAGCCGTTACAATGAAGCCACTGGATTAACAATTTACGATTCTTGTGATTTACGACATGCATTTGTCGTAAAAGACGAGCGATGCTCAAAAAGTCATTTGTCGTAAATTTGTCGTAACCCCCGTTTTACGACATTTTTTTGGATTAACAAAACGCCGCAAACGCTGTCAAAACCTGATTTTTATGGGTTTTTAGTCCGAGAGGGGCTTCATCGTCGGGAACAGTAAAACGTCTCTTATCGAGGCGCTGTCGGTAAGGAGCATTACAAGGCGGTCGATACCGAAGCCCAAGCCGCCTGTGGGGGGCATACCGTATTCTAGGGCGGTGACGTAATCGTAGTCAACCTCTGCCTTGCTGTCGGGCTCCTCCGCCTTTTTCGCGGCGACCTGGCGCTCAAAACGCTCCTTCTGATCAATCGGGTCGTTAAGCTCGCTGAAGGCGTTGCCGAACTCCATAGCGTTGATAAAGTATTCAAAACGCTCAGTGAAAGCGGGGTCTTCGGGCTTTCTCTTGGCAAGCGGGCTGTTTTCGACGGGGTAATCGTAAATAAAGGTAGGCTGGATAAGCTTTTCCTCAACAAACGCGTCGAAAAGCTCGGCTAAAACAGTACCCTTTGTCGCGTTTTCGTCAACCTCAACGTGAAGCGATTTTGCGCACTCGCGGGCGTCCCCGTCGGTCTTCCAGTCGTAGTAATCGGCGCCCGAATACTTCTTTACCGCCTCGACCATTGTAAGGCGCTCCCAATGACCCATATCAATTTCGGTACCCTGATAGGAAATAACCTTACTGCCGCATACCTTTTCGGCGAGCATTGTGTTCATTTCCTCAACTAAGTCCATCATACCGTGGTAGTCGGTAAACGCCTGATACAGCTCAACCGTGGTAAACTCGGGGTTGTGCTTTGTGTCCATACCCTCGTTGCGGAAGATTCTGCCCACCTCGTAAACGCGGTGCATACCGCCTACTATAAGCCGCTTTAAATAAAGCTCGGTCTCGATACGCAAATACATATCCATATCAAGGGTGTTGTGGTGGGTCTTGAAGGGACGCGCCGACGCACCTATCTCAAGGGGAACGAGAATCGGGGTGTCAACCTCGGTAAAGCCCTTTGAATCGAGATAATTCCTTATCTCCTTCAAAATAAGCGAGCGCTTATAAAATGTGTCCTTAACCTCGGGGTTAACGATAAGGTCAACATAGCGCTGACGGTATCTTGTATCTGTGTCCTTAAGTCCGTGGAACTTTTCGGGCAGGGGAATAAGCGACTTTGAAAGGAGCTTAATCTCCTTTGCGTGAACCGAAATTTCGCCCGTCTGGGTTTTGAAAACAAAGCCCTCCACGCCTATTACATCGCCGATATCCCACTTTTTAAAGGCGGCGTATTCCTCCTCGCCTACGTCGTCGCGGCGGACGTAAAGCTGGATACTTCCCCTGCCGTCCGCAAAGCCGACAAAGCTTGCCTTACCCATAATTCTGCGGCTCATAATTCTTCCCGCGAGCTTTACGGTCTTTCCCTCAAAGCTATCGTAATCCGCTTTAATATCGGTCGAATAGGAATCAAAATCGTATTTTGTGACGGCGTAGGGGTCGTTTCCCGCCTCCTTAAGGGCGGTAAGCTTCTCACGTCTCAGCCTTAGTATTTCGTTTAATTCCTGTTCGGGGCTGTTAGGGTTATTCTGTGCCATTTTTTCTCTCCTTTCCACCGCTTTTACGGTGTTATCAAACGTCCTTAAATGTTATTTTGAAATTCCTACTACCTTAAGCTTAAATTCGCCGCCCGGAGCTTCGACGATAACCTCGTCGCCGATTTTCTTGCCCATAAGCGCCCTGCCGACGGGGGACTCGTCCGAAATTTTGCCCTCTCTCGGGTCTGCCTCTGTCGAACCGACCACGCGGTATTCGCACTCGTCTCCGTACTCCTCGTCAAGCACCTTTACCTTAACGCCGACCATAACGGTCTTGGCGTTGCCCTTGACATCCTCAATTATTTCAACGTTTTTAAGCATTGCCTCAAGCTCGACAATACGAGCCTCGATTTTAGCCTGCTCATTTTTAGCTTCGTCATATTCGCTGTTTTCGGAAAGGTCGCCGTATCCGCGGGCAACCTTGATTTTTTCGGCGATATCCGCCCTGCCCTCGGTTTTAAGATATTCGAGCTCCTCCTCGAGCTTTTTAAGACCGTCGTCGGTAAGCTTAATTATCTTTGCCATAAAATAAC
>CABVAD010000167.1 GCA_902496265.1 uncultured Oscillospiraceae bacterium | reverse complement strand
GAACTTAACCTCATATTTGTTAAAGTAAAAGCCGTAAACCCTTTCGGGGTCGTTATGATAGCGGGGACGGGGGTCTTCGGCAAGCACGTTTTTAAGCTGCACGGCAAATTCCTTGGGAAGCTTATTTAGAATTTCGTCGGGAATGATTACCCCCGATCCCGTGCCGTAAAGCCCGTCCGCAAAGCCGCAGACCGCGTCAGGATATGAGTCCGCAAAGCTCAGATAGGGCTTTATGTCCAGTATAGGAGTGCCGTCCGCCATATCGATTCCCGAGACCTCCAAAACAGGTCCTAAGCTTTCGTCGGTTACCACCCTGTCAAGCTTTACCGCGGACAGTCCTATGGGATTGGGTCGGTAGGGCGAACGCGTGGCAAATACCCCCACACGCTTATTGCCGCCAAGTCTGGGCGGCCGGACAGTAGGTGACCAACCCTCCCTTTCTAAGCGGGAAAAAACCCATAAAAGCCAGATGTGCGAATATTCACTAAGCTCCCTTACCGCACTGTAATCACGGTAGGGCGGCTCGAAAACTACCCTGCCCTTTAATTCCTTTACAAGTCCGCTTTGGCGCGGAATACCGAATTTTTCGGGAAAGTCGGTATAGATTTTCGCTATAGGTTTCATTTTATATTCTTCCATAATTACTGCTCGGTTTGAGTCTCCGAAGAGGAAGACGGTGCCGATGAGGACGGCTCCGACGGCTCGCCTGACGGCTGAGAAGCACTGCTTTCGGGAGGTGCAGGCTCTGTTACAGTGCTTTCGGAGGAGCTTGACGGCGTTTCCGATGAGCTTGAAGAGGAATCCGCCGAGGAGACGGCGGAAGACGCCGAAGAGGACGCACTGCTTACCTGACTGCTTTCTTCGCTCGAAGAGCTGCTCTGATAAATAGGATTATCCATTTTGCCGTTCTTTTTGTAATAGCCTATTCCCTTTTTGACAACGTCCTCGCTGTCCTCAAACTCCTTCTTTTCAAGGTCTTTATGGACGTCCCTCATAACATCCTTCCAGATTTTCGCGGCGGCGCCCCCGTTGTTTACCTTGCTTTGTAAATCAAAGCCGTACCACACAGAGCCGACATAATAAGGCGTTCCCGCAACCATCCAAAGGTCGTTAGACTCGCTTGAAGTACCCGTTTTAGCGTATGCCTTCATAGAATTATAGCCTGAAATTCCTCTGCCCGTTCCCTCGCTGCCGTAAACGACCTCCTGCAAAAGATGGTTCATTACCGTAGCCGAGGCGGGACTTATCGCCTGCTCGCCCGTTTCGCCGTATTCAAGTACAACCTCGCCGTTCGGGCGTTCTATCTTGTAATATGTCGTCGGCTTATGGTAAACCCCCTGATTGCCGAAAATCGCATATGCCGCGGCGGATTCGGTGGTTGTAAGCCCGTAGTTTGTACCGCCGAGAGCAAGTGCGGATAGGTTCTTGTCCGCCTCTACCAGATGCTTGCAGTGAAGCTTGTTTACAAGAAAATCGTAAGAGGTATCAATCCCTATTTCCTGCAAGAGCCTTACGGGAATCGTGTTCATAGACTTTCTTATCGCATAATTAAGCCTTACAGTGCCCTTATAGTAGCCGTACCACTCCTTAGGACCGCTTTTACCGTCCTCGTAATAATTCTTAATCGGCTTGTCAAGGACGCTTGAGGTATAATTTACAATATCCTTGTCAATCGCAAGCGCGTAAACGCCGAGCGGCTTCATTGTAGAGCCGGGCTGGCGGGGTGAATCGGTCGCGCGGTTAAGCCCGCGGTTGGTGGTCTTCTGACCCGCTCCGCCGACAATTCCGACAATATGACCGCTGTAATCCATTACGGTCATAGCCGACTGAACATGTACCGTTTCGCCGTTCGGATTCTTCTTGGTCTGCGGAAAATAGGTCTTTATGTCCGAATAAACCTCTTCCATTTTCTCCTGAATTTCAGGCTTTACGGTGGCGTAAATTTTAAAGCCGCCGTTGTAAAAGGTCGTGGAAGCAAGAGAGGTGCTCAAATTATACTTTTCCGCTAAATCTTCGATAACCTGATCAATAAGCGCATCGACAAAATAGCTGTTTATCTCTATTTCCAAATCGTCCTCTCTGGAATCGTCGAGAACGAGCGGAGTGTTATATGCCTTATCGTACTCCTCATAGGTTATTTTACTGAGCTCCAGCATTTTATCAAGCACCGTTCTGCGGCGCTCGGTATTAGCCTCAGCTCCGCTTACGGGATTGTATTCGGTCGGATTTTTGGTGATTGCCGCAAGCGCCGCACACTCTGTAAGAGTAAGCTCGCTTACGTCCTTGTTAAAGTAATAGTTTGAGGCGACCTGAACTCCGCAGATACCGTTGCCTAAAGAAATCGTGTTGAGATATGCCTCTAAAATTTCGGTCTTGGTAAGCTGGCGTTCAATAAGCAGGGCGCGCACAATCTCCCTGAATTTACGCATTGCGTTCCTGCCCTTGTCGTTGGTCACATTTTTAATAAGCTGCTGCGTAATTGTCGAACCGCCGAACTCGCTTGAGTCGAACTTTAAAAGCTTATTTCCGACCGCCGCCAGCGTCCTTTTCCAGTCGACGCCGCTGTGGGTTTCGAACCGCTCGTCCTCAATTGAAATAAAAGCGTCCTTCAGATACTGCGGCATCCTGTCTATTCCTACCCATATACGGTTTTCCGCGCCGTGAAGCCGCTGGTACTCCTCCCAGTCGCCCTTTTCGTTCTGAACGTAAATGACCGAGGTCATATTAATCTCCATATTGCGGATATTGCCCACAATCTGATTTGAAGAGAAAAAGTCAATCTTGCGTTCCGACCTTATATATGTAGGTATTACGAAAATAAGAAAAACCGTGGTAATTATCAAAAGTCCCGATAAAAGAACAGTTAATTTTTTAAATGCCTTTTCCATCATACCTTACCTTTCGCGAAGTTATATATACGATTATAGCAATTATAGCACTA
>CABVAD010000166.1 GCA_902496265.1 uncultured Oscillospiraceae bacterium | reverse complement strand
TACTTTAAGTGAAAGGAACGATTGAAATGAAATACTCAGAATATCACTCAAAATCTAAATTTACAGGCAGTGCGGCGTTTTATATTATAATAGCCTGCTGTCTTATTGCGATAGGCGGCGCGGCGTGGTTTGCGGCGGCAAATATAAATAAACACGGCGACAGCCCAAAGGTTGAAAGCGGGAGCTCATATTCCTCGCACAATTCTCTTTATGAAAGCAGCGGCAGTATGCCGAATCCTTCAAATCCCGTAACCTCACAAGAGGCGGGAAAAGCCGTTTCGGACGAGCCTTATTCCTCAAAGGAGGAGACGTCGGAAAGCAAAGATAATCCCGCCACGGCGGTCATTTTCAGTATGCCCGTGCAGGGTGAAATAATTAAGGGTTACAGCGAAAAGGAGCTTCAGTATTCCGCGACCCTCGGTGATATGCGAATCCACAGCGGGATTGATATTGCCTGCGAGGACGGCACGTCGGTAAGCGCCGCGGGAGACGGAAAGGTGCTTTCGGTTGACGAAAGCGGCGCGCTCGGAACGTCGGTAACGCTTGACCACGGCAACGGCATAACCACCAAATACGCCGCACTTAAAGGCGTTAAGGTTAAGTCGGGGGAGAAGGTCTCGGCGGGGGATATAATCGGAACGGTCACAACCGTACCGAGCGAATGCGCCGACCAAAGCCATCTGCATTTTGAGGTGTGCAAAAACGGTCACTCCGCCGACCCGCTTTATACCTTGGGGCTTGAATGATTAAGACGCAATTTATCAGAAAACAGATAACGGACGACCGATGGTCGCCCCTACAGATTGTAAATTCAACCACAGTAGGGGCGGGCATTGCCCGTCCGTTTTTGTATACAATTATACGATTTTATTCTGCGGCTTGCCCGCTAAAAACGCCTTTATATTATCCTCGGCTATCCCTAAAAGCCGTTTTCTTGTGGCTAAGGGCGCCCAGGAGGTGTGGGGCGTTATTATTATGTTCGGCGCTTTTTCAAGACGGCTTTTTTTGCTCTGTGGCTCATGCTTTAAAACATCAACCGCCGCCCCCGACAGCTTGCCCGATAAAAGGACGCCCAAAAGCGCGTCCTCGTCCACCGTGCCGCCGCGCGAGGTGTTGATAAAAAACGCGCCGTCTTTCATTTTATTAAAGGCTTCTTCGTTCATCATATCCGCGCTTTGCTCATTTAAGGGGCAATGGAGCGAGACAATGTCGCTTGCCGTCAGTAAGGTATCAAAATCGACAAATCGGGTCTCTCCGTTTTCGCGGACGGTTCTTGTGTAAACCAAAACATTAATGCCGAGTCCCTTTGCCGCTCTTTCGACCGCCTTTCCTATACTGCCGTAGCCGACAATGCCGAGGGTTTTGCCGAAAACCTCCTCGGTCGAAAATACAAGGGGAGAGAAAACCTCCGCGCTTTTCCAGCCGCCCGATTTCACAAAGGCGTCATACTGCGGTATCTTGGTGTAGTGCATTAAAATATAGCCGATAACCTGCTGGGCTACCGCGTTTGTGGAATATCCGCCCGCGTTGCAGACCGTAACGCCCCTTTTTGCGGCATATTCGGTGTCTATATTATTGTACCCCGTCGCAAAAAGCCCGATATACTTAAGGTTAGGCGCACAGTCAAAAACCTCTTTATCGATAACCGTTTTGTTGCAAAGAATAATATCGGTATCCGCCGCTTCCCGAAAAAGCTCCGCGCGGCTTATGTTTTCATACTCCTTAAGCTCGCCGAACTGCTTGAAATTATCAAGCGGGAGGTCGCCGTTTGCCTTAAGGGTCGCGCAGTCAGTTAAGAGGAGCTTCATTTTTCCGCCCGACCTTTCTTTTTGTGCCGTCAGGCTCTAAAATATATGTGTTTTCAAGCTGAGCGATAAGGCTCTGCTTATATGCGTCAATATACTCGCGGCGGAGTTTAAACTGCTCTGCCTTTTCTTCCTCGGTAAGTCCCTCGGACTTCTGCTTGCGCGCAAGCTCGTTTATGCGTTTTATCTTTTCTTCGGTCATATTCTTACCTCAAATCTCATTTCTGCCCTCTAAGGCGCGGGCTAATGTAAACTCGTCGGCGTATTCAAGATCGCCGCCTACAGGTATTCCGTAGGCAAGGCGGGTGACCTTAATCCCCATAGGCTTTACAAGGCGGGAGATGTAGCTTGCCGTCGCCTCGCCCTCGACTGTGGGGTTGGTCGCCATAATGATTTCGTTTACCTCGCCGGAACCTAACCTTGCCATAAGCTCTTTAATTCTTAATTGGTCGGGTCCTATGCCGTCAAGGGGGGAAATGACCCCGTGCAGAACGTGGTAAACGCCCGCATATTCCCGCGTGCGCTCAAACGCCATAATGTCTTTTGGCTCAGCCACAACGCAGATAACCGAGCGGTCGCGGCGGCTGTCGTCACAGATGTCGCACACCTCTTTGTCGGTAAGCCCCTGACAAACCTTGCAGAAATGGATTTTTCTTCTCGCGTTCACAAGGGCTTCGGCAAATTTTTCGGCGCGCTCGGGCGGTTGCTCAAGTATGCTGAAGGCAAGCCTTTGCGCGGTTTTTCTGCCGATACCCGGAAGCCGCTCAAACTGGGCGATAAGCTCGGTAAGCGGTACTATGTTATTAGCCATTCTTAAAACATTCCCGGCAGATTAAGCCCGCCTGTGACAGCGCCCATTTCGGTCTCGGAATCCTTTACAGCGTTGCCGATTGCCTCGTTCACCGCGACGGTTATCAGGTCTTCGAGCATCTCGGTGTCGTCGGTATCTACCGCTTCGGGCTTGATTTTTACCGATTTGATAAGGTGCTTGCCGTCAACCGTGACCTCAACCATACCTCCGCCCGATACCGCGGTGTACTCGCGCTGCTCCAAATCCTCTTGGAGCGCCGCCATATCCGCCTGCATCTTCTGTGCCTGCTTAAGCATCTGATTCATATTATTAGGTCCGCCTGAATTGGGTATTCTTACTTTCATATAAATTC
>CABVAD010000165.1 GCA_902496265.1 uncultured Oscillospiraceae bacterium | reverse complement strand
TTCTATTTTAAATTTTTATAATCACGCCGAAGCGGTATTTTTAGTATTTATTATAAAAGCGGTTAATAATACTGTTCGGGAGGTATTTTTATGTGTACTGCCGCAACCTACAAAACAAAGGATTTTTATTTCGGAAGAACTCTTGATTACGAGTTTTCCTACGGGGACGAGGTTACCGTTATGCCGCGCAATTATCCGATTAATTTCCGCGCCGCAGGCGGTTTGGAAAAGCATTACGCGATAATCGGTATGGCGCACGTGGCGGGCGGTTATCCGCTGTTTTACGACGCCATAAACGAAAAGGGGCTCGGAATGGCGGGGCTTAATTTCGTCGGCAACGCCTTTTACCGCGATGAAGCCGAAGGCAAAGATAATGTGGCGCAGTTTGAATTTATACCGTGGATTTTGGCTCGGTGCGCCACGCTTGATGATGCGCGGGCGTTGCTTGAAAAAGTTAATATCACAAATACGCCCTTCAGCGATAAGCTTCCTACCGCTCAGCTTCATTGGATTATCGCCGACCGTAACGGCGCGATAACGGTGGAATCGGTAAAAGAGGGCATAAAAATTTACGATAATCCTGTCGGGGTGCTTACCAACAATCCGCCCTTTGACGAGCAGCTGTTCAGACTGAACGATTATATGCATCTGTCGCCTAAATCGCCCCAAAACCTTTTTTCGGACAAGCTTGAGCTTAAGACCTACAGCCGCGGAATGGGGGCTCTGGGACTGCCGGGCGACCTGTCCTCCCAGTCCCGTTTTATAAGGGTAGCTTTCACAAAAATGAACTCGGTTTCAGGCAGTTCCGAAAGCGAGAGCGTAAGCCAGTTTTTCCATATTTTAGGCTCTGTCGACCAGCAGAGAGGGTGCTGTGAGCTTGACGGCGGAAAATATGAAATCACCCTTTACACCTCCTGCTGTAACGCCGATAAGGGAATATATTACTACACCGCATATGAAAATCACCAAATCACCGCGGTGGATATGCACAGGGAAAACCTTGACGGCACAAGCCTATCGCGTTATCCCCTTATTACGGGAGAGCAAATTAAAATGCAGAATTAAATGCCTATATATTAAAACCGCCTGCTTCGGATTTAACCCGAAGCAGGCGGTTTTAAATTTAAAATTACATCTTAGCAAGATTTGCCTTGAGGTTGCCTAACTGATCGCGAAGCTCTTGCGGCAGCTTGTCGCCGAACTTCTTGTAATGCTCCTCAATTTCCTCGGCTTCCTTGGTCCAAACGTCCTTGTCAACCTTAAGAATACTCTTTAAGGTGTCAAGATCCATATCAAGGTCGGTAAGGTCGATATCCTCGGGCTTCGGAACATAGCCGATAGCGGTCTCCTCTGCGTCAGCCTTGCCCTCGCAGCGGTCGATTATCCAGTTGAGGACGCGCATATTGTCGCCGAATCCCGGCCAGATAAAGTTGCCCTCGTCGTCGGTACGGAACCAGTTGACGTTAAATATCTTAGGCGCTTTGTCGCCTAATTTAACGCCCATATCGAGCCAATGCTTAAAGTAGTCGCCCATATTGTAGCCGCAGAAGGGAAGCATAGCCATCGGGTCGCGGCGTACAACGCCTACAGCACCCGCGGCGGCGGCTGTGGTCTCGGACGCCATAGCGGAGCCTATGAACACACCGTTTACCCAATCCTTTGACTGATATACAAGGGGAGCGCACTTAGCGCGGCGGCCGCCGAAGATAATAGCGGAAATCGGCACGCCCTCGCCCTTGTCAAACTCGTCGGAAATGCAGGGGCAGTTCTTTGCGGGAGCGGTGAATCTGGAGTTCGGGTGAGCGGCATAGGTTGACTTGTCCGCCTTGTTGAATTTGGAAGCGTCCCACTTGTTGCCCTTCCAGTCGAGCGCGTTCTGCGGAAGATCCTTATTAAGTCCCTCCCACCAAACGGTGTTGTCGTCAAGATTGAGCGCAACGTTTGTAAAGATTGTATTCTTCTTTGTGCTCTCAAGCGCGTTGAAGTTGGAGTGAGCGTTGGTTCCGGGCGCTACGCCGAAGAAGCCGTTTTCGGGGTTAATGGCGTAGAGACGGCCGTCAGGGCCTATCTTCATCCAGGCAATATCGTCGCCGACGGTCCAGATCTTATAGCCCTTTTTACGCAGATACTCGGGCGGAATAAGCATTGCAAGATTGGTCTTTCCGCAGGCGGACGGGAAAGCGGCGGCAATATATTTGACCTCGCCCTGCGGGTTCTGGAGACCTAAGATAAGCATATGCTCAGCCATCCAGCCCTCTTTCCAGCCCTGATAGGAGGCGATTCTGAGAGCGAAGCACTTTTTGCCCAAAAGCACGTTTCCGCCGTAAGCGGAGTTTACCGAAATAATTGTGTTGTCCTCGGGGAAGTGGCAGATGTACCTGTTCTCGGGGTCAACGTTGCATTTAGCGTGGAGACCGCGAACCCAGTCGTTGCTGTCGCCTAATACCTCAAGCACCTTAGCGCCTATACGGGTCATAATCGCCATATTGAGAACAACATAGATGGAATCGGTCACCTCAATACCGATTTTAGCAATCGGAGAGCCGATAGGTCCCATAGAATAGGGGATAACATACATTGTACGTCCCTTGTAAGAGCCGCGGGCGATGTTGTAAAGCTTGGTATACATCTCCTGCGGGTCGCACCAGTTGTTTGTAGGTCCTGCGTTTTCCTTTGTTTTAGAGCAGATAAAGGTTCTGTCCTCAACGCGGGCAACATCGTTAGGCAATGTTCTGTGCAGATAGCAGCCCGGAAGCTTTTCCTCGTTAAGCTTAATCATTTCGCCTGACTCGACCGCTTCCTTGCGAAGACCCTCAAGCTGTTCCTCGCTGCCGTCAATCCAGACAACCTTATCAGGATTTACAAGCTCCTTGACTTCGTCAAGCCACTTTAAAACCGTTTTATTGTTGGTCATTTTGGTATCCCCTTTTCGAAAGTTCAAATTTTTGCCTTATACATTATAACCCATTAAAAAAAGAAATGCA
>CABVAD010000164.1 GCA_902496265.1 uncultured Oscillospiraceae bacterium | reverse complement strand
TATTAACATAATTTGAATTTTATTTTTCGGTATTGACTTTTCCTGACTTTGGTGTATAATTAAACTCGCAAACGGGAAAACGCATTACATAAGGCGTTTTAAGCTCGCTGTTTTAAAAAAGTTTTGGGAGGAATTTTTATGAACATTAAGCCTTTGGCTGACAATGTCGTTATCAAGGCGACAGAAGCAGAGGAAACCACAAAAAGCGGTATTGTTCTTACATCTGCCGCTAAGGAAAAACCGCAGGTTGCGGTTGTAGTAGCGGTTGGACCGGGCGGAACGGTTGACGGCAAAGAGGTTAAGATGACCGTTAAAGCGGGCGATAAGGTTATCGCCGCTAAGTATTCGGGAACCGATATCAAGATTGACGGCGAGGAATACACGATTCTTCATCAGTCCGATATTTTGGCAATCGTTGAATAACAGGAGGGTTTTATTATGGCAAAGAATGTAATTTTCGGTGAGGACGCCCGCAAGGCTCTTCAGGCAGGCGTTGATAAATTAGCTGACGCTGTTAAGGTTACTTTAGGGCCGAAGGGCAGAAACGTTGTACTTGATAAGCAGTACGGCACACCCCTTATCACTAATGACGGCGTTACAATCGCTAAGGAAATTGAGCTTGACGACCCGTTCGAGAATATGGGCGCTCAGCTTGTAAAAGAGGTTTCGGTTAAGACCAATGACGCCGCGGGCGACGGTACAACCACCGCTACCGTTTTGGCTCAGGCTCTTATTAAAGAGGGAATGAAGAATGTTGCCGCAGGCGCTAACCCGATGGTAGTTAAAAAAGGAATAAAGAATGCTGTCGATACCGCTATCAAGACAGTTGTTGACAACTCAAAGAAGGTAAGCGGAAACGACGATATCGCCCGTGTTGCCACAATTTCCTCGGGCGACGAGGTTATCGGCAAGCTTATTGCCGAGGCTATGAGCAAGGTCACCGCCGACGGCGTTATCACCGTTGAGGAGTCCAAGACCGCCGAGACCTATTCCGAGGTTGTCGAGGGTATGCAGTTTGACCGCGGATACATCACTCCTTATATGGCTACCGATTCCGATAAGATGGAGGCTGTTCTTGACGACGCCCTCATTCTTATAACCGACAAGAAGATTTCCAACATTCAGGAAATTCTCCCGCTTTTAGAGCAGATCGTTCAGGCGGGCAAGAAGCTCCTTATAATTGCCGAGGACGTTGAGGGCGAGGCGCTTTCAACCCTTATTGTCAATAAGATTCGCGGCACCTTCACCTGTGTTGCGGTTAAGGCTCCGGGCTTCGGCGACAGACGTAAGGAAATGCTTCAGGATATCGCCATCCTTACAGGCGGCGAGGTTATTTCCGAGGAGTTAGGCTTAGAGCTTAAGGACACCACTATGGAGCAGTTAGGACGCGCCCGTCAGGTTAAGGTTACAAAGGAAAACACCATTATCGTTGACGGTGCGGGCGATTCTAAGACAATTAAGGACAGAATCGGCCAGATAAGAAACGAGATTGCCGCTACCACCTCCGATTTTGATAGAGAAAAGCTTCAGGAAAGACTTGCGAAGTTAGCGGGCGGTGTTGCCGTTATTAAGGTCGGCGCCGCAACCGAGATTGAAATGAAGGATAAGAAGCTCCGCATTGAGGACGCTCTTTCGGCTACAAAGGCTGCCGTTGAAGAGGGTATCGTCGCGGGCGGCGGCGTAGCGCTTATCAACGCTATTCCCGCTGTTAAGGCTCTGCTTGACAGCACAGACGGCGACGAAAAGACGGGCGTTAGCATTGTTCTTAAGGCGCTTGAAGCTCCGATCAGACAGATTGCGTTCAACTCGGGTCTTGAAGGCTCTGTTATTATCGACAAGATTGTAAACAGCGGTAAGGTTAACTACGGCTTTGACGCCTACAAAGAGGAATACACCGATATGTTGGACGCGGGTATTGTTGACCCGACCAAGGTTACTCGCTCTGCTCTTGAAAACGCCGCTTCTGTTGCGGCAATGGTTCTCACAACCGAGAGCCTTGTTGCAGAGAAAAAGGAAGACAAAGCGGCGGCTAACGCCGCGGCCGCAGCAGCAGCAGCACAGGGCGGAATGTATTAATAATTACATTCGTTTCGGTTCGCTTAGTATTGTATTAAACAAAGAGGACTCCTCAAGAGAGGAGTCCTCTTTGTTGACTTATATCAGCTGACCCGGCAGCCTGAGCTTTTCCTTTGGCGGAAATTTTTTATCAAATTCCTCGGCTTCGGATTCATCTGCAAAATAGCCGTCGGGCGTTTTGTAAACCCCCGTTATTCCGTCAAGAAAGCCGTCTTTCAGCTGCTTTAGAAGAAAGTACGGAACAACCTCCTGACGCGGCTCGGCATAGTAATGAATTCCGCTTTTTGAGGCAATGTCAAAACCGCACTTGCCGTAGAAGTCAATATTACCTTCCATACAGACGGCGCCGACCCCCATATCCGCGGCTTTTTCAAGGGCAAATTCAAGCAATGTTTTGCCGTAGCCCCTGCGCTGAAAATCAGGGTGGATACTGATAGGTCCGAAGGTCATAATCGGAATAATTGTTCCGTCGTCCGCTGTGATTTCGGCGCGTACAAACATAATATGCCCGATAATTTGTCCGCCGACCTCCAAGCATAAGTTAAGCTCGTCAACAAATTCGGGTCTGTCCCTGAACCGATGAAGAATATAGTGTTCCGTACAGCCGGGGCGGTAAACGTTCCAAAACGCCTCGCGGGTCAGATTTTCGACCGTAAAACGGTCCTCGGGGGTTTCATTTCTGATAATACAGTCTTTTTTCATTTTAATACCTCTTTCAATTGTTTTTGTTAATTGCGAGAGGCGTTGCGGGAGAGTATTTGCAAGCCTTTCGCTTACAAAACGGTCTCCGAGGTGTTGTTTCGTTTCAAACAGCATTTTCTCCGTATAATTTATTCGGATTTTTAATCCGTGGATATATTATAGCATATTTCTTACATAAAAGCAAGACGCTTAAATTTCTTGACGGACAAAGCGG
>CABVAD010000163.1 GCA_902496265.1 uncultured Oscillospiraceae bacterium | reverse complement strand
GTTTGAAAGCGGGGTGATTATAATGGATAACAATAATCAGAACAAGAATAACCAGAACAATCAGAACCAGAACAAGAACAATCAGAACAATAATCAGAATAAGAACAACCAGAATAATAATCAGAACAAGAATAACAATAACAACAATAACAATAACAATTTCTGATTGCAAAAGCAAAACCGCCCCGTTTTCGGGGCGGTTCTGTCTGTCGAAAAACCTGCATTTGCAATTGTCGGCGGCGGTCAGCCGCATTTTTGTTTTTCTGCCGACAGGTGCGGCAGAAAAACTCCTTGTAAGCGAAAACCGCTTAATTGGCGGTTTTCAAGGGCGCGTGGGTGGTATTGGCGGGAGTAGAGCACAGTCCGAAAATCCTTTGGATTTTCGGCGAGCGGCATTCCCGCCAAGAGAGTGGCGACTTTGTCGACACTCTCAACCGCCCCGTTTTCGGGGCGGTTTTCAGTTACTTGTCAGCCAAAGCTTATTCAGCGGCTTTAAATTTCTTTACGGAAACAATCGCTGCGATTGCACTGACGGCAAGCATTGCAAGTACAATCGGAGTAGCCGCGTCTGAGGTCTGGGGAGACTTGGTATTGTCCTTTGAAGCGGCGGTAATGTCCGCAACGGTCTGTGCGTCGGTAACGAGGACAAACTCTCCGAGCTCATTGAATGTAACGGTTACCTTGTTTTCGCCTGCTGTTGCGGGAAGCTTTACAACCTCACCGCTGCCTGTTTCGGCAAGATTGATAACACGGCTGAAGTTCATCGGTGCGGAAAGTCCTATAACCTTTCCTTCGTTTGCAGAAGCCGACAGTCCTTCTGTCCTGCCCGAAGAGCTCTTGAAAAGAACATATACCTTTGAAGTGGGCTTAACGCCGGGGACTTTAAGTTCAACGGTCATCGGGAAGGACGGGTTTCCGCTGCCCTCCAAAACAACTTGCTTTTGATCTACAAGCTTAAGATCGGTGCCCACCTCTTTTTTGAGAGCTTCAAAGGCTTCTGTATAAACTGATTGATTTACCTCGGTGGGTTTTATCGAAACCTTAAAAGAGGTTCCCTTGGAATCCTTAGCTGTAGCGGATACAATTACGCCGCTGAGCTTTTCAGGAGAGGGTGTTTCGGCAACAGCCGTGAAAGCTGTAACCGCAAAAATTGCTGTCAAAATAAATGCCAATACCTTTTTCATATCAATTTTCCTTTCAAAATTTATTGCTTTTTATAAAATACATCTAAAAGCAGCTCATAAAGCTGATCCTCATACGGCGTGAAGGTTTCATAGGTGCCGTCGGTTCCCGTTTCACCCTCAATTCCGATAATACTAAAATCAGCATAAAGCGCTTCAGACGCAAGGTATACTGCGCTTGCGGAGGTTACGTCTGTAACCGTATTTGCCGCCAATTTATTATACATTTTAAGCGGAAGGGACAAATCCTGAATCACAGCCGCCTTTGCCCTTCCTACAAAGCTTGAAATAAAAGACTTTTGCCTTTCAAGGCGCGGTGCGTTGCTGTCTCCCCTGTATTGCAGATAGCCTACGGCGTTTCTGCCCGTAACGGTAACCTCGGCGCCCTGCTTCATTTTAGGGTCAACAGCTGTCAAATCCTCGGTGAGCTTAACAGGCACGCCCCCGACCGCGTCTACAATATCCGCTATTGAATTCATAAACACGGTATAATAACCGCTTATCGGCACGCCGTAAAACAGGTTCGAAACCGCTTTAACCGTATTCTCGGAAGACTTTCTGTCGTCCTTTCCGTAGGTATAAGCAAGACATATCTGCTGCTTAGCCGTAGAAAAATAATTGCCGTTTATATCGTAGGAGTCAACATCTGTAACCGTATTGCGCGATATTGCTATGACCTTAACCGAATTTGAGTCCGTATCAAAGGATACAAGATAAATCGCGTCCGCCTGATGCGAATCCGAATCATTCGGTTTGTCTCTATCCACCCCCAAAAGAAGAATATTTATAAGCTTATCATTATAATTGTACGCCGCTCCGTTGTAATAGGCGTCCGCGTCCTCGGGAACGGTATCCGAACCGCTGACGGGCAGCTTTACCTGAGCGTTTTCCTGCTTCTTGCGCAAAGCCGTTTCGCCGATTTTTCGGACAATGAAAAAGGCTGAAACCAAAACCAGCACAACTGCGAGAATAACAGACAATGTAATTATGAGTTTTTTATGCTTGAGTTCCGTTTTCCGACCGAGAGATTTTGCCTCATTGTTGTTCTCTGCTGTCATAAACTAAAACTCCCTGAACCAAATAGCGTTCCTCATCATTGCCTGTGCAGGTTGAAAGTGTGATAATTCTGTCGTCCTTTGTTACCTGCAAATCGCGATTGATGTTGGCGTTCATCTTTCTCATGGAAAAAATCATATCGAGATACGCTGTGCGTATACTCTCATTGTCAAAATTAAAGCTTAAAAGGATATGCCTGTTGTCCCAAACGTATGCCGCGAATATCTGATATTTGATAATTCTGCCCGGCATATATACATTAATATACTGATTTTGTTCGAAAAAGGTTTTATCCCTGTATTTCTTAAGAGTCCCGAACATAGTCCCGTTCTTCATATTGTGGCCGTAAACCACCGTATTGAAGTCGGAAAAATCCGCGCCGTTGTAGTTTTCGGTATAAATGCTCCCGTATACCGAGCGTTTTTTCTCTGCGGTATGATTAAGGTAATAGGCGTTATCGTCTTCCCGCCTGAGAATGGGATAATCAACCGAAGTGCCCGGAACATTTATCCAACCGTAAATATCGGTATTTTTCTTTTTCAGCGCGACAAAATCAACAGGGGGTTCAACATAATTAACATTTGAAGAAGTGTTGTCGGTGCTGACGGAAGCCTGCGAACGCAGGCCGTCAATTTCATCGGATTGAAGCTCCATTCCGATGAAAAACACAATACAGCCGACAAAACAAATAACCGAAACAATAAGCAGAACTATCCATAATTTTTTATGTGACTTTTCCGTTACCGTATTCTCCGTTCGTTTTAT
>CABVAD010000162.1 GCA_902496265.1 uncultured Oscillospiraceae bacterium | reverse complement strand
TTTTCATATAGGCTATGCGTTGACTATTTTAAAATATACCCTTGCGGTGAAATAATAAATAAGCAGGTAAATTACCGCAAACAAAGCTACCGTTCCCGCGATACAGGCGATAAACAGCCCGCTGTTGGTCATTCCGAAAAGCAAAAGCATATTTTTTATAATCTTATAGGCAAAGGCGAGGTGGATAACCGCGGCGGCCAAGGGCAGGAAAAAGACCTTTAAAACCTGTGAGCTTATCGATTTTTTGACCTCCGTTTCCGACATTCCCACCTTTTGCATTATTCTGTACCTCCGCCTGTCGTCATACCCTTCCGAAATCTGCTTGTAGTAGATAATAAGGGCGGTAAAGCCGATGAAAAGCGTGCCTAAAAATATACCGATGAAGAAAAGTCCGCCGTAGGATATGTTAAATTCTTCGCGCATCAAATCGCGGGACTGCACCCTTGTATACGCGTCCGTGCTTTTGCGCAGGGCTTCATTAACCCTATCATAGCAGGCGGCTTTTTCCTCCGCCGTGCCCTTTATATCAAAGCCGATTTCACATTTAGGCAGACTTGCGTTATCTCCGCTGTGCTCCTGTTCTATTCTATTAAAGCGCGCAAATTCGCTGTCGTTTACAACAAGATAAAGCACGGGGGTTGAATAGGTCGCAAGCTCGGAGGAGGCGGGCATTTTTTCGGCGGGAGAAAGGGTAAGTGTAACTCCCGCCGCGGTTATTTTGTCGGGTAAGGTCTCGCCGTCAGAGAAAATTCCCAAGGCCTCGCCGTCCTTTAAATCGGCGGCTTTTTTTGCGAAGCGGTTGTAGCTCTTTTGCGGCACAGCGGCAATCGCGCAGGCCTTAAGGGCGGAAGTGCTCTCTCCGGGGGTGTAAAGTCTGAAATCATTGTTATTTCTAACCGTTATAAAATCAAGAAAATCAAAGCGGCGGCGGTTTATAATTTCAAGTCCACTGTCATTAATCGCGATCTCCGCCGCGCTGCAGACCGCGTCCGCGCCGTCCTGACCGCCCTCGGAAACATAGGTTACGGTAATATCGTTTGGAACGCGTTTTTTAAGAATGTCCTCCACCCCGAAATTAAGGCATACGGTGCTTGAAATCATCACCAGCACCATTGTCGAGAGAATACAGATGCTTGCAAGCCCCGCGGCGTTCTGCTTCATACGGTAAAGCATACCCGAAACCGCTGTGAAATTATCAGCCTTATAATAATATCGCTTGTTTTTTCTGAGCAGCTTTAAAACCGCGATACTGCCCGAAATAAAGAGCAAATAAGTGCCGAAAATAACAAGCAAAACCGCCGCGAAGAACCAGACCGCCGCCGCAACGGGATCCTCGACGACAAGGGCGATATAATACCCCGCGCCGAGGCTTAAAAAGCCGAGTATCGCCGAGACAAAATTCGCCTTGGGCTCTTTTTCGCCGACGTTGCCGCCCTTTAACAGCTCAACAGGCTTTGAAATCCGTATGCAAAAGAGATTGTAGCAAAGGGTCACAATAAAAATCGCGGCAAACAGGACTGCGGTGGTTAAAAGCGACTCGGGCGACACCGAAAAGCTTATATGAATGTCAAAATTAAGCAGTCGGCAGAGAATCAAAAGCATTAATTTACTGAAAAGGATACCTAAAATAAGTCCCGCCGCGAGGGAGAAAGCTGCGGAAAAAAGACTTTCGTAAACAAGCATATGCGCAAGGTTCGACTTAGACATTCCGAGTATGTTGTAAAGCCCCAGTTCCTTTTTACGGCTTTTTATTAAAAAGCTGTCGGTATAAAAAAGGAATATGCAGGCAAAAACCGCGACAATCCATTTGCCGAGCTCTAAATATGCCTGAACCTCCTCTCCGCCGTGAATTTGGGTAATTCCCTTATTGTTCACAAGAAACATAAGGTCGTAAAACATCGCGACCGAAAAAACACAGGTGATTAAATAGGGAAAATAAAAGCGGCGGTTTTTAATTATATTGCTGAAAGCAAGCTTAGGATAAAAAAGCTTACGCATTTTCCTCACCGCCCGCCATTATTACCGTAAGGGTATCGGATATTTTGGAATACAGCTGTTCGCTTGTCATATTCGCCTTGTAAAGCTGGTGGAAAACCGTTCCGTCCTTTATAAAAAGCACCCGCTTTGCGTGGCTTGCCGCCTTTGCGGAGTGGGTCACCATTAAAATGGTCTGCCCCTCATTGTTAAGCTCGGAAAAAAGCTCCAAGAGTCGGTCGGAAGCCTTTGAGTCAAGCGCGCCCGTAGGCTCGTCGGCAAGTATTATCCGGGGATTGGTGATAACCGCCCTCGCCACCGCCGCGCGCTGTTTCTGTCCGCCAGAAATCTCATAAGGATATTTCTTTAAAATATCGGTAATCTGAAGCTTTCTTGCCAGCGGTACAAGCAGTCTGTGCATTTCGGGAAACCGCTTACCCGAAAGCACAAGGGGCAGGAAAATATTGTCTTCAACCGAAAAGGTGTCGAGCAGATTAAAATCCTGAAACACAAAGCCGAGATTTTCGCGGCGGAATTTTGTGATTTCGCTGTCCTTAATCCGCGTTATGTCACGCCCCGAAAGCTTGACCTCGCCCGAGGTGGGTTTGTCAAGGGCGGCTAAAATATTTAAAAGAGTGGTTTTGCCCGAGCCCGATTCGCCCATAATGGCGACATACTCCCCCTCCTCAACCGAAAAGCCGACATTTTTAAGAGCCTCGACGCGGCTGCCGCCGAAACGGGTTGTGTATACCTTTTTAAGATTGTTTACCTCTAATAAAGGCATTGTTATTCCTCCAATCGTTTAACTTTGCTTAATTATATTCCTTATTTCAGCCGCAATCCATAGCTTTGCCTTACAATCGGGGAATAAAGCTTACATTTTTGAAAGGTTGATTTTTGATATCAGATGTTGGATTTCGGACGGGCAATGCCCGCCCCTACGGATTTAGACATTAGATATTAGACATTAGACGCTAGACTGACAGAACGCCCGTCCCTACGGATTTAGAAATTAGACTTTAGATGTT
>CABVAD010000161.1 GCA_902496265.1 uncultured Oscillospiraceae bacterium | reverse complement strand
AAACACGGAGGTAGAGTAACTATGCCGAAATTCGGTCCTGCGGGAAATTCCGAAAGCTTCGCGGCCTTGGGCTATAAAAACAGCCTTCAGGTGCCCGAATATATAGTGAGAATGGGGCTAGACTGCTATGAGTATCAATGCGGCAGGGGAGTTAATATAGGCGAGGATAAGGCAAGGCAGCTCGGCGAAAAGGCAAAAGCGGCGGGCGTTTCGCTCTCCCTCCACGCGCCTTATTATATCTCAATGTCCTCTGTCGAGGAGGAAAAAAGGCTTAATTCGATTAATTACATCTTAGCCTCCGCTAAAGCTGTAAACGCAATGGGCGGGGACAGAATAGTAGTCCACACAGGCTCCTGCGGCAAAATTTCCCGCGAGCAGGCGCTGACGCTTGCCTTAGATACAATGAAGAAGGCGCTCGACGCACTTGACAGCGAGGGGCTTTCACATATTCACATCTGCCCTGAAACTATGGGCAAGGTAAATCAGCTTGGCACGCTAAACGAGGTTTTGGAGCTTTGCAGGCTTGACGAGCGGCTTATTCCCTGTATCGATTTTGGTCACTTAAACGCCCGCGATTTAGGCGTTCTTAAAACAACAGCCGATTTTGAAAATATATTTACCTCAATAAAAAACGCCCTCGGTACGGACAGGCTTAAATGCTTTCATTCGCATTTTTCTAAAATCGAGTACACCACAGGCGGCGAAAAGCGCCACCTTACCTTTGAAGATACGGTTTTCGGTCCTGATTTTGAACCGGTAATGGAGCTTACCTACAAGTACGGCTGCGACCCGACCTTTATCTGCGAATCGGCGGGAACGCAAGCCGAGGACGCAAAGCAAATGAAGGTTTACTATTTATCACTTACAAAATAAAAAGAGGTGTTTCTATGATATGGCACAGTACCGCTTGCGACGAGATACTTCGCGAGTTAGAGGTTGACGATAAAAAGGGACTGCCTAACGGCGTAGCGGAAATGCGCCTTAAACAGCACGGAAGAAACGTTATTGCAAGCGTTGAAAAGCCGACCTATTTCAAAAGATTTTTAAGCCAGCTTAAAAGCAAAACGGTGATAGCGCTTATAGTGATTGCACTGATTTCCTTTGCGGTTTCTATGATGTATAAGGAAACTGACTTTTTCGCGCCCCTGCTTATTATCGCTATCGTGCTTATAAACGCCGCGATAAGCGCATATCATCTGCATAACTGCGACAACGCGCTCGACAGTATGAAGAGCATCACAAACCCTTCGGTTACGGTGCTCAGAGAAGGTATTGTGCGCACGGTTGATTCTTCACTTTTAGTTCCCGGAGACATAATATTGCTCGAAACCGGCGATTTTATATCGGCGGACGCAAGAATAATCGAATCAAACGAGTTCCGCTGTAACGAGTCTATGCTTACGGGCGATGAAATCCCCGTAGAAAAGAGCGGGGAGGGGGTTTACGAGGATATAACCGCGGTTGAGAGCCGTGCAAATATGGTCTTCTCGGGTACAAGCGTTGTCCACGGCAGCGCAAAGGCGGTTGTAGTAGCTACGGGGCTTAACACCGAAATCGGCAGAACCTCGGCTATCCTGCAGCAGACGGGTGAAAAATCTTTACCTCTTGAGGGCGAGCTTGACGGTATCGGCAAAATAGTGAATATTATTATTCTTATTATCTGCCTGATTGTTTTTATAATCGGAATGGTGCAGAATTTCAGCAGCGGAAATTTCGCCTCGACCACCCTTAAAATGCTTATGAACGCGGCCGCGCTCGCGGTGGCGGCTATTCCCGAGGGGCTTCCCGCAATTGCAACCATTGTAATAGCAATCGGAATAAAACGCATTGTTGAGGATAAAATTATCATCAAGGATTCCGACGCTTTAGAGCTGCTCGGAAAGACAAATGTTATCTGCGCGGACAAAACGGGAGTGCTTACCCGCAATAAGATGCGGCTTGCCAAAATTTTTGACGGCGATAAGCTTACCGATGTGGAAAATGAGCCTATCGATGAAAAAACGGCGCTTGTGCTTAAGCTTGCTACCGCCTGCTCAACCCTTAAGAATGATTCCACCGAGGACGCGATTAAAAAAGCCTGTCTCGCATACAATTCTATGTCCGAAAAGGATATAGAAAGCTTTTTCCCGAAGCTGGCGGTTATACCCTTTGACTCTGAGCGCAAGACCATGACGGTAATTACGATGATAAACGAAAAGCCCTTTGCTATAGTAAAGGGCGCGCCTGAAATCGTTGTGCCCAACTGCGCGGGCTCAAAAACCGAGGAGATTTTAAAGCTTAATGATACGCTTGCTAACGAGGCGCTCAGAATTGTAGCCATCGCAATGCGCCCGCTTGATAATATCCCCGCGAATCCCAACCCCGAGGATATTGAGCGCGCCCTTACCTTTGTGGGGCTGTTAGGGCTTTACGACCCGCCGCGCGACTCGGTTATAGAGGATATAAAAGCCTGCGAGCAGGCGGGAATAAAAACGGTTATGATTACGGGCGACAATCTTATTACTGCTTGCTCTGTTGCCCGAAGAATAGGCATTCTAAAGGACGGCGACAAGGCTGTTACAGGCGAGGAGCTTGCCGAGATGAGCGACGGTGAGTTAGCCGCTTGCGTGTCGGACTTTACGGTTTACGCCAGAGTATCGCCCAATGACAAGCTTCGTATTGTAAAGGCATTAAAGCAGGCGGGTAACGTTGTTACTATTACGGGCGACAGCGTTCAGGACGCCGACGCTCTCGCCGCCGCCGATGTCGGCTGTGCAATCGGAAAATTCGGCGCGGACGTTGCAAAGGGCAGCGCGGATATTGTTATATCCAATAACCGCTTTGATTCGATTGTCTGTGCCGTAAAGGAAAGCCGCGGACTTTTTGACAATATTAAAAAATCGGTATATTATCTGCTTTCCTGCAACTTTGCGGAGCTTATAACAATACTTTTCGGAATGATTATTTTTGGGGGTACGCCGCTTGCCGCGGTACAGCTTTTGTGGATAAACCTGCTGACCGACTGCGCCCCCG
>CABVAD010000160.1 GCA_902496265.1 uncultured Oscillospiraceae bacterium | reverse complement strand
CAATTATAATGACTATAGAATATCGAAACGCCGGAAAGCGTTTCGATAAGCCGATTTTATCGGCTTATGCAAATTCAAATAGTCAGCTATTTGAATTTGCTCTATATTCATTGCAATGGGTATAGACAAATTTTCTTTGAAAATTTGCTACCAAATCAAAGATTTGGTGTCGAAATAGTGTATTTAACCACTATTTCGACTATCTATAACCATTATAATCTTAGCATAGAATTAATGGGAGGTTTTATTTATGGATAGCGGAAAAATTCAGCTTCACAATGTTGATTTCGATGATTTTATAAAGGCTATTGACGAGTGCAAGGGCGATGTTTACCTTGAAACCAAGGACGGAGACGTGCTCAACCTTAAATCCAAGCTCTGCCAGATGATCGGTTTGAGCACAATTTTAAGCAATTCCGAGGTTACGGAGGCTACCATTCGCTGTACAAACCCCGAGGACGAAACAATGCTCTTCAGATTTAATCTTTACGGCGAAATGCCCGGGGAGCAGTAAAAATTATGGCAGAAAACAATTTTTTAACCTATAAGGAAAAGCCGCTTGTTAAGTGCGGCAACGAAATTTATTACGGCGATATGGCTGAGCCCTGCGTTGTTAGATTTACCGTGCTTTCAACGGTAAAGGCGGGCGAAAACGAAATCCCCGGCAAGGTTAAGGTCGAGCTTTTAAAGAGCGACACTCAGCTTTCCGACAAGGACAGAATCATAAAGGATACTGTCAAGGACTCATTTTTTGAGGCGCTTGACGTAGGCTTTGTATGGCTTGAAAGAAATCTTAAATAATCTTTATGATAAAAGCTCCCGAATGAGTCGTGACTCATTCGGGAGCTTTTTATATACTGTTTGAAAAATTATTCCTCTGTCACGCCGTTTTCCTCTTTCTTGCCCGAAAGAATAAGATTAACGATTATTCCGAGGATAAGAGAGGTGGCGATCGCCGTAAGGGTGATTTTGCCGAAGGTGAGGGAAAGTCCGCCGATACCCGCGATGAGTATAGCCGACACAACAAAAAGGTTTTTGTTTTCGTTAAGGTCAACCTTCTGCACCATCTTAAGACCGCTTACCGCGATAAAGCCGTAAAGCGCCATACAAACTCCGCCCATTACGCAGGAGGGAATTGAATTAACAAATGCGACAAAGGGATTAATAAAGGAAACGATTATCGCCGCAATTGCCGCCGCGATAATTGTGGCAACCGAGGCGTTTCTTGTAATGGCAACGCAGGCAACCGACTCGCCGTAGGTGGTGTTCGGGCAGCCGCCGAAGAAAGCGCCCACCATTGAGCCTACACCGTCGCCTAAAAGGGTTCTGTGAAGACCCGGCTCCTCCAGCAAATCCTTTTCAATTATTGAGGAAATATTCTTGTGGTCGGCGATATGCTCAGCAAATACAACAAAGGCAACAGGAACATACGCAACCGCAACAGTACCGATATAAGAGCCTGAAATTTCTCCAAAGCCACCGAAAGCAGTTAAGAATGTAAATTTAGGAACAGTGAGAAAAGTCTCAAGAGATACACCGCCCGCAACAAGGGCTGTAAAGTTTCCGAAATTGATAAGCTTTAAAGCGTCGATACCCGCCGCATTGCCTATAACGGTGAAAACGAGAGCAACCGCATAGCCTGCAAGGATACCTAAAATAAAGGGGATAAGCTTTGCGGTCTTTTTGCCGTAGGTTGAGCAGAGCATTGTAACAATAAGGGTTATAATACCAACAAGTACGCAAAGAAGAACATTAGCAACCGAGTTGCCCTCAGCGTCTAAAACGCCGCCCTTCTGAAGGTCGCCTACTGCATTGCCTGCAAGGGAAAGACCGATTATAGCAACTGTGGGGCCTATAACAACAGCCGGCATAAGCTTGTTAACCCAGCCTACTCCCGCAAACTTAACGATTATCGCAATAACAACATAAACAAGACCTGCGAAAACCGCACCGAAAATAAGGCCGAGATAACCTACGGCAACACTTGCCGCACCTGCGAATGCCGCAGTCATTGAGCCGATGAATGCAAAGGAAGAGCCAAGGAAAACAGGGCTTTTCTTCTTGGTGAAAAGCACATAAACAAGGGTTCCGACGCCCGCGCCGAAAAGGGCTGCGGCGGTGCTCATAGCATCCTTGCCTGTAAGTCCCGCGTTGCTGTTGATAATTACCGGAACGACAAGGGTTGCCGCCATAATGGCAAGCAGCTGCTGGATTGCGAAGACAATCAGCTGCCCGAATTTGGGCTTGTCTTCTACGTTGTAGTACATCTTCATTTATTACTTCCTCCATATTTTGCGCGGAATTAAAGGTCTTTAATCCTGCACATTATTCTATATCAACAGCCCTCGGGACTGTTCATATCTCATAAAGCTCCGCCGCGGTTTCGTCATCATACGGCGGTATTTTCACGGCTATAATTTCGGATTTTGAGGTGGGTACGTTTTTACCGACATAGTCGCCTCTTATAGGCAGCTCCCTGTGACCCCTGTCTATAAGCACCGCAAGCTGGATTGACGCCGCTCTGCCGAAACGCATAATCGCGTCCATCGCCGCCCTTACGGTTCTGCCCGTATAGAGCACGTCGTCCACCAATACAACCTTTTTCCCGACAATCGAAACCGTGAGCGCCGCGGAATGTATCACAGGGTCGGCGGAAATCGCGGTCAAATCGTCGCGGTAAAAGGTTATGTCAATTTCGCCCGTGGGCGGACGCACGCCCTCTATATTATATATGTTGTCCGCAATAATGTTTGCAAGGGCTACTCCGCGCCGCTTTATACCTATAATACAAAGCTCACCGCCGCCGTTATTTCTTTCAAGTATTTCGTGCGAAATGCGCTTAAGCGCCCTCGTAACCGCCGCCTCGTCCATCAGCGTTGCCTTAAACTTTTCCATAAAGCCCTCCTTGATCCGACGAAAAAGCGTCCTGCCCAAGGCAAGACGCTTGAATACTTAACATAAATCCGGCATATACATATATTATATATAATGTACGCCGTTTGTTAATCAGAGCCTTGCCGGTATCGCCGTACCGTCTTAA
>CABVAD010000159.1 GCA_902496265.1 uncultured Oscillospiraceae bacterium | reverse complement strand
CGTCTTCGCTTTGATTATAACCTTTATTATATTAAGGTTAATCGCCTGTTCAACCCGCATCTATTATACGGCAGAAGCTTTTTCGGAAAGCACCGAGCCTCTTAAAAATCCTTATTGCGGCTTTTATCATATCATCGGTTATACCCTGTCCGACGGTTATACGCAGCCTGATAATTACTTCAATGTAATTGATACCTACAACGAGTCTTTGGCTCTTCTTGAAATAAACCTTAAAAATTACCGTGCAACCGAAATCAGCGAAAATGGACTTGCGCAGTTAAACGACATCTTAGCCGCTTGGGAGCAGTCTCCGAACGGCACAAGGCTGATACTCCGTTTTCTTTATGACTGGGACGGAATAGCCTTAGCAACTGAGCCCGACTCGCTTGAGCTTATCTTTACTCATATGGAGCAGATAAGCAAAGCGGTCAACCGACACCGTGATTCCGTATATATAATGCAGGGAGTATTCATCGGGAACTGGGGCGAAATGCATCACTCAAAATTTTCGGACGCTGTATCGGTTAATACCCTCATGCACCGTTTAAACGAGCTTATCGACCCTTCTGTCTATCTTTCGGTTCGCACACCGTCCCTGTGGCGCGAGGTTAACGGATTATACGAGCCGCCCGCAAAATTTCCGTCATTCGGGTCGGATAATTCTCTGACAGGCAGACTGGGACTCTTCAACGACGGAATACTCGGCTCGGAATCCGACCTCGGGACCTACGGAAACACCTTAAAACGTGACGCCGACTCCCCTGCTTATAAGGGGACAAGAAAGGAAGAGCTGGAATTTCAAAATAAGCTTTGCCGATATGTCCCCAACGGCGGCGAGGTCGTTTATAATAATAATCTAAGCAGGCTTGAGACGGCTGTTTCGGAGCTTAAGGCTATGCATATATCCTATCTTAACGCCGACTATGATAGACGCGTTCTTGAAAAATGGAGAAGCTCCGTTTGGAAAGGCAACGACGTGTTTAACGGCTGTGACGGCTACAGCTATATTAAGGCGCATCTCGGATACCGTTATCTGATTGAGTCCTTGGAAATAAAAAAATCGGGCTTAATAAATCCCGATTTAACCATTAACCTTACTATTAAAAACAGCGGTTTTTCAAATACACTAAAGCCCTTTGAGACCTCTGTTTTTCTGATAAACGAGGAAACAGAGGAATTTATACGCATACCTTTCTCCGCCGATTTCAGGCAAATCTGTGCAGGAGGCGAAAAAAACTTCGAGGCAAAGCTTCCTTTGAAGGAGTTAAAGCGCGGCGGATATCTGATTTATTTTTCCGTAAAGGACAAATTAAGCGGACTGACAATTTTTTTAGGCAACAAAAACGAGCTTACCGAAAACGGCTATTTATTAGGGCGGCTGGATATATAATCCGCCGCCCTTTTATTTATTCGCCGTAAGCTTTTTTACAAGCCTGCCCCTGTTCCCAGCTTTCTTCATAATAGCCGAAACGGGAGCGCGTTTTAATTTTTTATTGTTATTTAAAAAGCGAATAAGAGTTGCAAGCCACAAAGCAGGCCACAGAGGTACCACCTTGCCCGCTTTCGGGAAGTTAATATGCATTTGATGGTGAAATTCCTTTACATATGCCGCAATAGAATTTCCGTCCATACCCACCATACGTTCGGATTCGCTGCAGCCGAACTCTCCCGCGTCCAGAATATCCCTTAAAAATTCGTCAGTCAGTTCTTTCTCTGTAAAAGAGCCGCAAGGGAAAGGACTCTTTTCCTTTGACAGTCCGAGATATTCGGTACAAACCGAGGTTACTGCCTTTGCAAATTCAGCCGTGCCGCTCTCGCAAGCCATTTTATAGAAATCCTCCCCGGCTTTTTCATTGTCGCAGTTTTCCCACAAAACAACCCAGTCGCAAAGATTTCTGAGTCCGAACCCGCTGCCGACAAAATGCCCCAGCATATGAATTAACAAATAAAAGCCCTGATATGCCGTCTCATACGCATAAAGTCTTGCTCCGTCACAGTCTATCGGTTTGAAATGCCCGATACTTTCTTCCTGAAGCTTTTCAAGATACCTATTCAAGCGTTTTTCCTTAAAATCGTCCGCCCACGCCGTATGAAGCTCCACCGTTTCATTTTTTTCGGAAATCAATACCGAATGATGGTTTGCATGCCATTCCTTTGAGGGTTTAAAACCGTTTTCACAGAGAATTTTTTCCGCTTTCTTTGCGTCCTCTGAACTAAAGAAAAAGAAATCAATATCGGTAGTCTTTCTGAATTCAGGGACAGGATAAAATATTGCCACGGCATAGCCCTTTAAGGTGACCGCCGTTATACCCTCTTTACTTAAAAGCGCGGTAAGCCTTACATTCAGCGCCTGAAGCCTTATACCCTTATGGACGGTTCTCGCTGTTTTAAGCTGAAACTCATTTTGTGTTTTCGGGGGCAAGCTGTCCGTATTTAATATGTTCCCCAGTAACACCGAAACCTCGTGACGGTCTGCAAGCTCATATAACCGCTCCCACTCCTCAGTGCTAAGGTCGGGGATTTTGAAAGCATTATCGGATAGCTTAAGGCTCTGTCCCAGATATTTAAGAAGCGTGCGTTCGGTTTCACTGATTGTTGAAGTTGAAGTCATAACGCTATTAACCTCGCAAAAATATACCGTATAAGGGCAAAAACCTTCTGTATAAAGCTTTTTGGCAGATAGGAGCATAAATCATCAATGCTTTCGCCTTTTTCTACACCCTTAAAAAACTTTTTCCTGTTCGGGTGCATTGCGACCGATTTTCTTGAATCCGCTGTTATGGGCAGGAATCTGTCAAGGTTTGCCTCTCTTACATTAAGGCTTTCCCTAACTTCATCAAGCATTTGTTTCCCTTTTAATGAATTTACAATAATAACCGACGCGCCCCTGTCGTCGTCCATATCAGGCATATAGTTCTCTATTCCCCAGCTGTCGCCTACCGTCATATCCGATTTTCGCGGAAAGCCTTTAAAACGGCAATCGTGACAGGACGGGCGCAAATCAATATTACCTAAAAACATTTGCATAAATTTATCCTCATAAAATTTT
>CABVAD010000158.1 GCA_902496265.1 uncultured Oscillospiraceae bacterium | reverse complement strand
CGGTTAATCGGCAGCTTTTACAGGGGTGAAAAAAGTATTTTTTTACATATAAATTGACTATTCCCGTTTTTTGGTTTATAATCAGTTTTATGAGAATAGGTAATATTGAAATAACAGGGTTTGCCGCGCTTGCGCCTATGGCGGGGGTTGCCGACCGCGCTATGCGGGAAATATGCCGCGAATACGGCGCGGCGTTTACGGTGGGTGAGCTTACAAGCGCACGGGGCGTAACCCTTAACGACAAAAAATCCGCTTCCCTTTTAAGCTGTTCGGATCACGAGCGTCCCTTTGCCTCCCAGCTTTTCGGAAACGATCCCGAAATTATGGCGGCGGCGGCTCAGGCGGCAATTAAATTCAGCCCCGATTTTATCGATATCAATATGGGCTGTCCCGCGCCAAAGGTTGCAGGGAACGGCGGCGGAAGCGCGCTTATGCGAAATCCCCCGCTTGCGGAAAAAATAGTCCGCGCGGTGGTAAACGCCGTAAATGTTCCCGTCACCGTAAAAATGCGGACAGGCTTTGACAACGAAAGCATAAACGCTCCCGAGCTGGCCCGGCGGTGCGAGAGCGCGGGCGCGGCGGCGATAACCGTCCACGGCAGAACGCGTACGCAGATGTACGCGCCGCCCGTGGATTATAATACTATAGCCGCGGTCAAAAAAGCCGTAAAAATTCCCGTTATAGGCAACGGCGACATAACAGACGGCAGGAGCGCTGAATATATGTACGAAACTACAGGGTGCGACTTTGTCTCGGTAGGGCGCGCGGCGCAGGGCAATCCCTTTGTTTTTGAGGAAATAAACGCTTATATGACAGGCATTAGCTATTCCCCGCCCTCACTTTGCGAGCGTTTTTCGGTGATGATGAAACAGATAAGGCTTATGTGCGAATACAAAGACCCGCATATCGCTATGCTCGAATCCCGCAAGCATACGGCGTGGTATATGAAGGGGCTTGAGGGAGCGGCGGGACTTCGCCGTATGTGCGGCGAAATAACCGATATTTCGGATATTGAGGCAATTTGTCAAAAAGCACTTGAACAGAATCCGAATTTGTGATAATATAAATAGGTTAATGAAAGGCTACGGTGATTTATATGTCAGGACATTCAAAATGGAACAATATTAAACGCAAAAAGGAAAAAACCGACGCGGCGAAGGCTAAAATCTTCACCAAAATCGGCAGAGAAATTTCGGTTATCGTTAAAACGGGCGGTGCAAACCCCAACGAAAACAGCAAGCTTAAGGACGCTATCGCCAAGGCTAAGGCGGCTAACGTGCCTAACGAGAATATTGAAAGAATAATCAAAAAGGCAGCGGGCGACGGCGAGGCAAACAACTATGAAGAGCTTACCTATGAGGGCTACGGTCCGTCAGGAGTGGCGGTAGTTGTTGAAACGCTTACCGACAACCGCAACCGCACCGCGGGCGAGATGCGCCATTATTTTGATAAATGCGGCGGAAATTTAGGTCAAAGCGGCTCTGTAATGTTTATGTTTGACCGAAAGGGTATTATCCAAATCGAAGCCGAGGGTCTTGACGAGGATACCGTTATGGAGGCGGCGCTCGATGCGGGAGCGGACGATTTCAATTTTGACGGCGATGTTTTTGAAATTTCCACCGACCCAAATGAGTTAGGCGCGGTGCGCGACGCGCTCGATGGTAAGGGCTACAGCTTCCTGTCCGCCGAGGTAGAGTATGTTCCTCAGACAATGGCGACGATTGACGACGAGGAAACCGCCGCTAAAATGGAAAAGCTTATAGATATGCTTGAAGAAAACGACGACGTTCAGGCAGTATGGCACAACTGGGATATGACCGAGGAAGAATAAATTTACTTATAAATAAAACCGCCCGTATGATGCATCAAATGCACGCATCGGGTGGTTATTTTTTTGCTCTTCAGGCAAAACAGCCTGAAGGCACTAATATGCGCTGACCGCTGAAATCAGTGATTTCAGCGGTCTTTTCACGTACTGTTTAATTAAGCTGCCGACGGCTCTTTGATTTTCTTAACCTTAAACTGCTTTACGGCATAATTGTTTATATCGCATTCCATTTTTGCCGCGTAGTCCTTAATATCCTTTTCAAATTCCTCGTCTGCGATAAGGTGGCGGGTTGTCATATCAAGGGTGTCAAGATAGTAGGAGTCAGCGGTAATATCCTGCTTTACGGCAAGTACAAGACCCGCGTTGTCGTCAAGCTCGATAAGCTTAACATCGCCTGTCGCCATAGACTTTACGGCTTCATACTGGTCGGAAGCGTAAACCGTGTCCTCGGCACCCAAAATACTCGCGTATTTATCCTTGGGTTGGGGCTCGTCCGACTCGGTTTCCTCTTCGGTCTCCTCTGTCGTGCCGTTATATTCCTTATAAACCTCCTCAAAGGTCTTCTTGCCCTTTTGAAGGTCGGTCAGATAGCCGTTGAACTGATCCTTAAGCGCGGTTATTTCGTCGTCGGTCTTGCTTGTGAAGCTTACCTGAATAAGATCCGCGATAATAAAGTTCTCATACATTTTGGTTTTTACGGTATCGGCGGCAATTTCCTTTTCACCCTCCTTGCCGTAGAGATGCTCAAAATAAAGGCTTGAATAATATGAGTCCTTCATATACTGGGTATATGTGCTCTGACCCACGCCATTCGGCTCGAAATAGCTCGAATAGCCGTAGCTTGACCAATAATAAGAAGCATAATTTTCTGCGTTAGCGGCGTCCTCCTCGGAAATTTCAAGCTTATTTTCCTTGCAAAGGGTCTTATAAGCGGCAATTTCCTTAAGGGAATCCATAGCTGTGTCCTCAACCCAGGTCACAAAATCCTTGTCGTCGATTTTCTTTGAATAATAATCGACATCTTCGGAGGATTCGTCCTCGGAGAGTCCTTCCTGCACCTTGGATTTTGCTTCGGAATCGGCATTAATAAGAGCGCACATATAATACGCGGAGGTGAACTCAAAGTCACCAATTTTAACCGCAACCTCATCCTTCGGGTGGCAGGCGGCAACCGTAAGCGCCGTAACAAGAACTAACGCCAAAGCGAAAACTCTTTTAATATTCTTCATCTTTAT
>CABVAD010000157.1 GCA_902496265.1 uncultured Oscillospiraceae bacterium | reverse complement strand
CTCCCTCATATCATTTCAGTAAATATTATGAGGGAAAATTTAAATTTATTCTATAAGGCAGACCGCGTGGGCGGATATTCCGCTCAAATCCCCCGTAAAGCCCAAGCCCTCCTCGGTGGTCGCCTTAACATTCACGCACTCGGCGGACACCCCGCAGTCAAGGGCAATGTTTTCCCGCATCTTTGCTATAAACGGAGCAAGCTTCGGCTTTTGGGCTATCACCGTGGCATCGATATTTACAACCCTATATCCCTTTTCACTTAGTAATTCCGCGGTTTTTCTCAGCAGTATTCTGCTGTCAATATTTCTGAACGCCTCGTCGCTGTCGGGAAAATGCTTACCTATATCGCCGAGTGCCGCCGCGCCTAAAAGTGCGTCGCATACGGCGTGCAGCAGAACGTCCGCGTCCGAATGACCTAAAAGCCCTGATTCAAAGGGAATTTTAACCCCGCCCAGCACAAGCGGTCTGTCCTTTACAAGTCTGTGAACGTCATAGCCGTGACCTATTCTCATCCTTAAGCCTCCCCGCTTAACAAATATTCCGCAAGCCTAAGATCCTCGGGAGTGGTTATTTTTATGTTGCGGTAGCTGCCGGGTACTGTATGCACTTCAAAGCCCGCCGCCTCCATAACCGACATATCGTCGGTGAATTTTGAAACGTCGCCGACCTTTTCGACCGCCGCGCGGTAGTCGGCAACGCGCACCCCCTGCGGGGTCTGTACCGCGGCAAGCGAGGAACGGTCGGGCGTGGATAAAACCTTACCATTTTTATCGACCACCTTAACCGTGTCCTTTAAAGGCACGGCGCAGGTCACAGCGGAATACTCTTTTAGCGCACCTGCTACCGCGCGGATTACCGCGTTATCGGTAAGCGGACGCGCGCCGTCGTGAATAAGCACGGCTTCCGCGCTTTTATCAAGGCGGCCAAATCCCTTTAAAACCGATTCCTGCCTCGTAGCTCCGCCGCAGACAATGTCGGTAAGCTTGTCTATACCGTACCTTTCCGCCATAAGCTGCATACTGAAAACGTCCTCGGGTCTTACAATAAGAATTATAGAGGAGATAACGTCCGAGCGTTCAAATGCCATAAGGGTTCTCGCAAGCACGGGCACGCCGCCAAGCATTGCGGTCTGCTTATTTATCCCCTCCATACGGCTGGAGGCGCCCGCCGCGGCGATTATTACGGGTATTCCCGATTTTTCGGTATCGCATACGGCGTATTCAAGCTTTAATTCGGTAAGCTCCATAATTACTTCTTTCCTCCGCAAAAGCAGAAAATATGTAATCAAAAAAGCCGCGCCCGCCCCTTAACGGAACGAAACGCGGCAGAATAATAAAAATTATTCATTGTCACCGCCGTCACTGCTATCATCGTCACAGCAATCGTCGCAGTCACAGTCAAAATCAAACTCCAGCTCGGTGCCGCAATTCGGGCAGGTCATACCCTCTTCCTCGAGCATATCCCCGTCAAGATAAATAGTATCGTGGCAGGCAGGGCACTCGATTTCGTAAACCTCGTCGTCGCAGTCGCAGCAATCGTCGCAGTCACAGCAGTCGTCACCGTCCTCGCCGTAGATTATATCCTCAACGGCGGAGAGATCCTCGTCAACGGCATCGATCTGTTCCATAAGCTCGTCGCAGCCGTCCTCAATTTCGCAGATTTCGGATGTCATATCCCCTAAAAGGTCGATAACGGCGGCAAGAATTTTGCCCTCTTTGGTTGTCTCGTCAAGGCTTAAACCCTCTGCAAGACCTTTAATATAAGCAATCTTTTCACAAATATCCATTTTAACAGACTCCTTTAGGCTGACGAGAGTCGAACCCGTCACGCCTGACATTTGAATAATTTTGTTCGTACTCGTCTCATCTCTTGCAATACGCCAGTATTGCTGCGTTCTTCGACTTCGCCCGAATCAAAATTCTTCTAAATGGCAGGTCGAAGAGTTTGTGTCTCCGCCTTTTTTCGTTCTGCGAAGTCACGAATTTGCAGGAATACGCGGTATTTCAAAAATGAGTGCAAAGCAGGCGGGAAAAGTCGGTGACCCAAACCGTAACGGGTTCGACTCTCGCCAGCCTAAGCGCGTTCCATATATTCGCCTGTGCGGGTATCGATTCTGATCATATCGCCCTCGTTGATGAAAAGCGGAACCCGGATTTCCGCGCCTGTTTCAAGAGTGGCGGGCTTTGTGGCGTTGGTCGCGGTGTCGCCCTTAAAGCCGGGGTCGGTAGCGGTTACCTGAAGCTCCACAAAGGTCGGCGGCTCAACGCCGAAAACCTTGCCCTTGTAGGACAGAATTTTGCATACCATATTTTCCTTTACAAACTTGAAGTTGTCACCAAGCTCGCTGCCGTTAATCGGAACAAGCTCATAGCTTTCCTGATCCATAAAATAGTAAAGGTCGCCGTCCGAATAGGAATACTCCATATCCTTTCTCTCAACATAGGCGGTCGGGAATTTAGCGGTCGGGTTGTAGCTCTTTTCAACAACCGAGCCCGTAATAACGTTTTTAACCTTTGTTCTTACAAAGGCTGCTCCCTTTCCGGGCTTTACATGCTGAAATTCAACAACCTGAAGAACATTTCCGTCCTCCTCAAAGGTTACTCCGTTTCTGAAATCGCCGGCACTAATCATACTTTTTAATTCCTCCAAATGCTTTTACTCTAATGAAATTATACGGCTTAAAGGAGGATTTGTCAAGTTTTTGTGTTGCGCCGAAGTAAGGTTTTTACTTTTTTCGGTGATTTTCGGCTTTCCCCTGCTCTTTTCCCCTCGGATTATCGCGGTCGGTTTCGATTATTCCCTTGTTAAAGCCCTGTGCGATAGCGGGATACATATTCTCGGTATCCGAGGTCGCCTGAATTTCATATGTGCCGTAGCGGTTTACCATTTCAAAGGCGGTTTCGGGCATTCCGCCGAACGGCTCGGACGAAATATCGCCTACGGGAAGCCTCTTTTTTTCCTTTCTGTCAGACATAATTTCACCCCTTTTTCAGTATGCCCGAAAAAATGCGGTTAACCGTTTGACATAAATAATTATATGTGGTATACTTATATGGTTATTTTAAGGACAT
>CABVAD010000156.1 GCA_902496265.1 uncultured Oscillospiraceae bacterium | reverse complement strand
GGCAGCCTTTCAAGCATCACCGAATCGTTAAATACGTTAGTGCCGAAAATTTCACTCACCTTATCCAAAACCATACCTCCGTTTATAAATCTAATATATAGTATAACTGCAAAGCGGCGGTTTGTCAATTAATGATTCCGCCGTTTTTGCAAAGCTTACTTATATATTTCTCCCAGTAATAGCAATCAGGAACGGTAATATCTGTATCGGTGCTTTCGACAAGAAAGGTAAAAAACTCCCCGTCTATTCCGTTTTCACCGATTTTATTAAGCAGAGCCGTTATTATCTGCCGCTTTAATTCTGAGGTATCCACCGTTCGGCTTAAAATATCCGCAACCTGAACTCCCGTAAATCTCAGCGTTTCGCCGTTTATATTAAGCTCTATTCCGTCGGCAGAGTCAACAGCCGCGGCGACAAAGCCATAATCTGTCTTAACGGTAAAATCTATCGGATAGCCGAAAATTTCTTCCTCATATTCCGTTCCGGGCGGGATAATAACCGTCAGCCTTTCGTCCTCGAAATCAAGGTAGAAAAAGGTTAGAGAACCGCAAACGTCAAGCATTATCCCCTTGTCTTCGGGAGCGGAAAAGCTGTAAGGCACGCTTGAAACCTTGTTTTCCGTCTCCTTGAAGCTTTTTTGCAGATACAAATATCCGCCGCCCACAAACAGCGAGCAGCAGACAATACAAAAAGCAAAAAGCTTAACTATTCCGAATATTTTTCTTTTCAAGCCTACTCACCCGATATTATTATCGGCTGATATTAAGAAAAAAATTCGTTTTCAAACAGTTTTTCCTACAAATTCAAGCAAAGTCTTAAAGAGTTCAGGTTCAACGCGCTTTAAGGAGATAACCTGACCCTCGCTGTTTAAAAAGCAATGAGAGGTAGTACCCTCCGCTCTTAGCTCGCCGTCCTCGGAAAGAACCCTGTAGCTTACGAAAAACTTAACGTTTCCGACCTTTTCAAGGGTTGTCTCAATAATGATTTCTTCGCCGTAATAGCAGGATTTTTTATATTCACAGTTAACCGAAAGCACGGGACTTATTATTCCCATACTCTCGGTCACAGAATACGGCGCGCCGATTTTTTCAAAGAAATTGCTCCGTGCCTCCTCAAACCAGCGTATGTAGTTTGAATGATGGACAAACCCCATTTTGTCGGTTTCGTAATACTGAACCTTATGCTTATATTTTTCCGTTTTCGTCACCCTATTTCAATGTATCGGCTATCTTGCAGATAAGCTTCTTTGTCTTTTCCCAGCCAAGGCAGGGATCGGTTATTGATTTGCCGTAGATATGCTCGCCTATTTTCTGCGCGCCGTCCTCAATATAGCTTTCAATCATAAGTCCCTTTACCATTGAGCGAATGTCCTTATTATGATTACAGCTGTATACAACATCCTTTGCAATTCTTACCTGTTCAAGGCATTGCTTGCCTGAATTTGCGTGGTTGGTATCAACTATAACCGCGGGATTTAAAAGGCCCGATTCTTTGTAAAGCTCAAAAAGCTTGACTAAATCCTCGTAGTGGTAGTTGGAAACGCTCTTTCCCGCAAAATCGGTATATCCGCGGAGTATTGCATGGGCGTATGGGTTGCCGTCGCTTGAAACCTCCCAGCCGCGGTAAATAAATGTATGGGCGTGCTGTGCGGCGGTTATCGAGTTCATCATAATGCTAAGGTCGCCGCTCGTAGGATTCTTCATTCCTACGGGAATATCAAGACCGCTTGCCGTCAGCCTGTGCTGTTGATTTTCAACCGAACGCGCACCCACCGCCACATAGGAAAGCAGGTCGGAAAGGTAACGGTGATTGTCGGGATACAGCATTTCGTCCGCGCAGGAGAATCCGTAATCACGCAAAGCCGCCATATGAAGGTCCCTTATCGCCACAATGCCCTTGAGCATATCGGGCGTTTCGTCGGGGTCGGGCTGGTGGAGCATACCCTTGTAGCCGTCGCCCGTGGTGCGGGGCTTGTTTGTGTAAATTCGCGGGACTATAAGTATTTTATCCTTAACCTCGTCTTGAACCGTGCGAAGTCTCGAAATATAATCCAGTACAGGCTCGCGGCTGTCCGCCGAGCAGGGACCGATTACCAGGATAAATTTATCCGATTCGCCCTTGAATATTTTTCTTAATTCCCCGTCGCGCTCCGCCTTAACCCTTGCCATTTCCTCGGTTACGGGATAGCGGGTTTTTATCTGCTGCGGAATTGGCAGCTTTCTTTTAAATGTCATATTCATTTAAAATTCCTCCTTAAATGTGCTTGTCAAAGCGTTTTCTCCGCTCGGTTGAGGTTCTCATCATCTCGCGCATACCGTCGCGGTCGCCTGTCTTAATTTTATTATAAAGCTCGTCAAAGGAGGCTCTGAAACGCTCCATTTCAGCAAGCAAAGCGTCCTTATTGTCAAGGAATAATTCGCTCCACATCTCGTCGTTTATCTTTGCAATTCTTGTTAAATCCCTGAAAGAGTCGCCCGTGTAATACTCAAGGTCGGGCGTGCTGTTACAGCACATAAGCGAAACGGCAATACAGTGTGTAAGCTGGGATAAAAAGGCTATCATTTTATCGTGCATTGGGACAGAAAGCTCGGAAACCTGATGAAAGCCCAATTTTTCGCCCAAATCACGGCAAAGCTCGATTGCGCCCATAGTGTTTTTTTCGGTCGGAACTACAATGTAATTAGCGCCTTTAAAAATTTCGTCGGTGCTGTTCTCAACTCCGCATACCTCTCTTCCCGCCATAGGGTGTGCGGCGATAAACTCAATGTCGTCCCGCAAAATATCCTGTATTTTTTCTACAATACAGCCCTTAACCCCCGTAACGTCGGTAATTACCGCGCCGCTTTTTAAAAGGTGCTGATTTGTGCTTATCCACTCGGTAAAAATATGGGGGTAAAGCGCGAATATGACCAAATCCGCATTTCCGAGCAATTCGGGCTCGACCCTTGTCGTACCGTAGTCGATTATCCCCTTACTGAGCGCAAAATCCACCGAGGACTGACTTCTCGTTATCGCGCTAACCTTATAGCCCTGCTTTTTAAGTGCTTCGGCGTAGCTGCCGCCCAAAAGACCTAAGCCAACTATTAATATGTTAATATCCTTATTTAACTTCATTATTCTTCAACCTCTAAATCAATGCCGAGCGAGGAAAACCGCTC
>CABVAD010000155.1 GCA_902496265.1 uncultured Oscillospiraceae bacterium | reverse complement strand
TATAGAATAGGTGAATATATGAGAATTACGGTTATTTCGGATTCCCACAGAAGCGAAAGAACGGTGCACGGCATACTTGCCGATAGGGAAGACTCGGCGCACGTCTTCTTTTTGGGAGATGTTACCGCGGACATTGAGGATATGAATATGGAATTTCCCGATAAAAAATTCCATATTGTAAGCGGGAACTGCGATTATTTTTCAAGTTACCCTTCATCAGGTATTGAAGCTTTAGGCGGCAAAAGGATTTTTTACACCCACGGGCATACCCTTAGCGTAAAGCACGGCACAGAGAGGCTTTTAGATACCGCGAAACAGCTTAATTGTCAAATCGCTCTGTTCGGTCACACCCATACCTCACAAATATTATATGAAGACGGAATATACCTTGTGAATCCCGGTTCGTGTTCACAGCCCCGCGAGTCCCGCAAAAGCTACGCGGTTATAGATATAGAGGAAAACGGCATAATGCCTATTATCATAAATATATAAAAAATCGGTTGCCCGTAAACGGACAGCCGATTTTTGGCTTATATTTTATTCGTCTTTTCCGCCGTCAAGCATATCGGAATCTATCTTAAAACCGCCGTCAAAGCCGTTTTCAATATGGGGAATGTCAATATCCGAATTATCGTCAAGTATGCTTTCTTTCGGGTTTTCGGGGAAACGCTCGGAGAGTATTTTAAGCGCGTCCTCTCTGTCCTGCTCGCGCCATTTCTTTATAAGCTGTTCACCCTCGGGATAGTGATTGTCGGGCAAACGGCGCTTTCTGTAAATGCTGAAAATAAGGATATATAAAAGCAGGAGTACACAGGCACCGCCCGTAATCAACAGTCCGTTAACAAGCCCCGGGGTACGGTAGGTAAAGCGTATTTCGCTTTCTCCCGCGCCGACCTTTACAGCCATAAAGCCCGCGTTTACCTTTTCTATTTGGGTTTCTTTTCCGTTTACATAGGCGGTCCAGCCCTCGTCGTAGGGCACAGAGAAGAAAACAAGGTTGTCTTTTTCCCTTGTGACCTTGGCGGTAAAGCCGTAATTATCGATTTCAAAGGAATCAGCCGAGGTATTTCTTAACTGCTCGCAGTCGTAAGCCATAGCCTCATCGGTAAGGGAAAGGGTAGTTCCGTTTTCCCCGTAATTGTAAGGCGGAAGCTCCAAATCCTCTAAATTATCGAGCAAATAGCCGTATTTTTTAATCTGCTCGTCGGTCAGAAGCACAGCCTTTAGCATAAGCGAGGCGCGGTCTGCTTTTGAATATGAGTCGCAGAAATCATAGCTCATATAGTAATTGTAGGAAAAGCCGTAGGGAACATAGTTTTTATTTTCGTAAATATAATACCCGCCGCTTGTTTTGACATATTCGTAATCAGGCATCAGCGTCTCGTCGTTATCGTCCAGAAAGCTGTCGCCGTCCTTGCGGTTTAAGAGGTATTTTACCGATAAAAGGGGACGTATCGACGCCCTGTCGGTTTCGGGTCGGCTGCCGACGCTGCGCTCAACCCCTATATAATCGTAAAATTCCATTATAGAGGCGGGAACGACCGAATGAAAGGCATTTATACCCGGCAGTCCCAAATACATTGAGGTGTTGTCCACCCCATCGTAAACGTCCACGCGGAAATTGCTGTCGTCCTCTAAGTCGACCTCGCCCTCAATAAGCTGATCTATCATAACCTCCTTAATCTCATAGGAGTGGGAGCGGCCGCAGGCGATAAAGAAATTGCCGTAAACCGCCGAAATTATGCAGACGCAGACGGTAGCCCCCCTGTAAAAGGCGTTTCGGTCGTTTTTTAACAGCTTTAAAAGCATTCCCAGTATTACAAGGCTTAAAATCGCGATAGCGCAGGTCACCCAGAAACGGAAGACATACATTCCGTCCTCGCTCTGCGAATAAAGCCCGAAAATCAGTCCGTCCTTTTCGCTGTTTTCCTGCGGGAAAAAGCCTATTACAAGCGAGACCGCGATTGTAATTCCCAAAACCCACTTGTAGCCTGACGACCAGTTAACTGTGCTGTCCTCGGTGAGAGAAACGGTGGCAAGGCACATCATAAGAATCGGCATATAGAACCAGCGGGCGTAATATGAGGTGTTAAAGGCGTAAAACGCGCTGTTGAGAATGGGTACGAGCGCCATAAAAACCGAAATCCCGATTACTCTTTTGAGCCAGTGATTTTTGCGCTGTGAGAACCAGACGAAAACGCCCACCATACTGAAAAGGGGCAGCCAGCCGCCCAAGGACGACCATTTTACGTTTGCGCCGGGGAAGAAGACGGGGCGGGCGGGAATGTCGGGCGGGAAGAAGAAGCACTCCAAAATGTTGCCGTAAATCTGCTCCTTGCCGTACATAATCGCGTTCCAGCCCAGCAGTACGCTTGAAATACGGCTGTTGCCGAGAATCGCAAGTATACTCGGCAGCAGTAAAAAGGCGGCAAGACAAAGCCCAAGAACCGCCTCGAACGCCAGCACGAAAAAGCGGGATACCTTTACGCTTATCGCTCCCGAGAAAAGGCGTACGAAGAAGTAAATAACCGTGAATACAACCATTCCGAAGAAGAAGAAATAGTTTGTAACCGCGCAAAGGGCTACCGTTAAGGCAAATACAAAACGGCGGTTTTCGGTAATTAACAGCTCAAGCGACAAAAGCAAGAGCGGGAAAACAATAATAGCCTCGTGAAAATGATTGAAGAAGATATTATAAACCGAAAAGCCCGAAAAGGCGTATAGCAGACCGCCTAAACGCGCCGCCTGCGGAGTGCGGGTAAAGCGTCTTATATAGCAGTAGGCGGTGAAGGCCGCACAGGCGAATTTGAGTATGAGAAGCGGTCCCATAAGGTAGGGTACCACCCGGTTGGGGAAGGGTATTGTCAGCCAGAAAAAGGGACTGCCTAAAAGGTAAAAGCTGTAAGAGCCGATAAAGTTCGCGCCGAGGTCGGTCGTCCAGCTCCAGAAAATATTGCCCTCACGCACCGCCTTGTGGCACTGCTGATAAAAGGGTATCTGCTGAACGTTAAAATCGCCGTAAAAGGTGAAATAGCCCTCGCCCATAATCATATACGGCACAAAAAGCGCCGCCGCGGTGATAAGCGCGATAACAAAGGTTGAAAGGTATTTTTCCTTTTGCGGTCGGAGCGCGGTATTTTTTACAGAAGAAAAATCCATTTAATACAATCCTTTTTTA
>CABVAD010000154.1 GCA_902496265.1 uncultured Oscillospiraceae bacterium | reverse complement strand
GAAGAGGATAACTTAGAGGTCCGTTCGGGCTTTTTTGTTCGAAGCCGCACCTCCTTTAAGAAAAAATCGGTTAAGGACGTGATTATCGACCAAACCCCGCTGATGCGGCTTTTCAAGCGATACGCTATGAAGGTTAGCGTAGGCGGCTACGGCAATTCAAAAAGCGAGTCGGCGGTCATTGTCCCGTCAGGCAGGCGCGGCGAGATAAAGCGCCAGTTTTCGATATATTTCCCATTCTTAGCGCCGGACGGCAAGCTCTTACACGCAAAGCGGGACAACCGTACAAAAAGGCGGTTTTTGTATTTCCCGACCCTTTACTTTATCATCACAATAGCGGTCTCAACCGTTTTGTCGGTTATTTTTAAAAGCTTTGGCCGCCTGATTCTGTTTTTAACCGTTGTCGCCTGCTGTATGATAATGTATTACGCCTACCTCTGTATTTTTGAATTTCGCTTTGGCAAGCTTAAAATGGGCAAAAATGTTTTTGCACAGACAATAAAGGGCTTCAATACCTGTGAGCTCTACTGTCCGAGGGAAAACGTCGGGCAGATAAAGCTTATCCGCAACATTCCCGATATTCCCCGCAAAACCTGCAAGGTTGTCGTGAGCGTATGCTCCGAAAGCGCGGACAGCATAAAGGTAAGACACCTGAATTACGAGGAGGTCAAAAAAAGTGTCGCCGAATGTTACGGCATTGAGGTATAATTTTGTATTTGCGGAAAACACTATATAAAAATAATGTTTCACGTGAAACATAAGCGAGGTTTTTCGTATGCAAATATTTTTAGACTGTCTTTACGCTTTTTTGGTCGGAGGGTTTATCTGCCTTGTCGGTCAGATTTTGATTGATTATACCAAGCTTACTCCCGCGCGCATACTGGTTTCCTATGTGGTCGCGGGGGTTATTTTAACCGCAATCGGCATCTACGACCCGATTGTGAAGTTTGCGGGCGCGGGCGCTACCGTTCCGCTTACAGGCTTCGGTTACAGCCTTGCAATGGGCGTTAAGGAGGCGGTAAAGGAGTACGGCTTTATGGGTGTGCTGTCGGGAGGCTTTACCGCAACTTCGGCGGGAATTGCCGCCGCGGTGGTATCGGGGTATTTGATGTCTCTTCTCTTTAAGCCCGGAGATAAAACTTAATTCGGAATTCGTAATTCGTAATGCGGAATTATCAAAGGAAAGATGATTAAATTGTACGAAAGAATTAGAAATTTACGTGAGGATAAGGATTTAACTCAGACCGATATTGCAAAGTATCTCGGAATGTCGCAGACGGGCTATTCAAAATACGAAACGGGCGAAAACGACATACCCACGCAGATTCTTATAAAGCTTGCCGATTTTTATAACACCTCGGTTGATTATCTTCTCGGCAGAACAGACAAGCGGTAAAAAAGCTTCCCTTAGGGAGGCTTTTTTATTACAATACACAATCCGCTATTTACTTTTTAACCGTTAACTGGTATAATATTGGGGTATCACAAAAAGCAATGTTTCACGTGAAACATTTATAAGCTTTGCTTAAGAAGGAGGCTTGACGGTGGGAAAAATTATTGCCATAGTCAATCAAAAGGGCGGAGTCGGAAAGACCACAACCGCGGTAAATCTCGCGGCGGGAGTGGGGCTTGCGGGCAAAAAGGTTCTGCTGGTTGACGCAGACCCGCAGGGAAATTCCACAAGCGGCTTCGGAATCAATAAAAAACAGACTAAAACCACCTCTTACGAATTGCTTATAGGCACGGGCAGACTTGAAAACGCGGTTGTGAAAACCGAGTTTAAAAATGTGGATATTGTCCCGTCCTCTATGGATTTAGCGGCGGCGGAGGTAGACTTGATAGAGATAGAGCACCGCGAAGCTCAGCTTAAAATGGCGCTTGCGGCGGCGCGGGAAAAATATGATTACATATTTATAGACTGCCCGCCGTCGCTGGGACTGATAACTATAAACGCCCTTAACGCGAGCGACACGGTCTTAGTGCCGATTCAATGCGAGTATTTTGCGCTTGAGGGGCTGTCACAGCTTATGGCTTCGGTAAGACAGGTAAAAAGGCTCTACAATCCAACCCTCGAAATCGAGGGAATAGTCCTTACTATGTATGACGGACGGCTTAATTTGACGGGTCAGGTTGTCGCCGAAATTAAAAAGTATTTTGCAAACAAGCTGTATAAAACGGTAATTCCGCGGGCGGTCAGGCTTTCCGAAGCGCCGAGCTACGGTATGCCGATACAGTATTATGACAAGCGCTCAAAGGGCAGCGAGGCGTACACCGACCTTGCAAAGGAATTTTTAAAGAAGAACAGGAGAATGTGATATGGCGGCAAAAAAAGGCGGTCTGGGCAGAGGTCTCGACTCTCTTTTTGATGAAAACGCGTCGGACAACGGCGGCGCGGTCTTAATAAACATAAACGATATTGAGCCTAACCGCGGCCAGCCGAGAAAGGACTTTGACGAAAAGGCACTTTCCGAGCTTGCGGACAGTATTTCACAGCACGGGCTTATACAACCTATTGTGGTTAAACCCACGGTTGACGGAAGATATAGCATAATTGCGGGAGAACGCCGTTGGCGTGCCTGCCGTCTTGCGGGATTAAACGAAGTCCCTGTTATTATAAAGGACGCGGACGAGCAGACCTTAATGGAAATCGCGCTTATAGAAAACCTACAGCGCGAGGATCTAAACGCGGTCGAAGAAGCTCTCGGTTACCGCTCGTTAATTGACGGCTATGGGCTTACTCAGGACGAGGTTGCAAAGCGAATGGGTAAATCGCGGAGCGCGGTCACAAACGCTCTTCGCCTGCTTTCCCTTAACGATACCGAATTAGAGGCACTCCGCCGAGGGACAATAACGGCGGGGCACGCAAGAGCCCTCCTTTCCTGCGAGGACGGGGAAACGCGCGGCAAAATGCTGCTTGCGGCGGCGGACGGCGCGTCGGTGCGTGAGCTTGAAAAAATGTCTGCGGCTGCGAAAAAGGCTAAACCTGCAAATGCCGCCGAGAAAAGGCAAAAGCCTACCTTTTACAGCGAGGTTGAGCTGTCGCTCAAAAACGAGCTACACCGCAAGATAAGTATCACATCTAACGGAAACGGCAGGGGGACTATTACGATAGAGTTTTTAAGCGACGACGAGCTTTCCGACTTTGCCCGCCGTTTAGCAGAATAAGTGTATGACAAAAAGGCT
>CABVAD010000153.1 GCA_902496265.1 uncultured Oscillospiraceae bacterium | reverse complement strand
CTTTCAGGCTGTAGCTGTCGGTCTTATTACAGAAAAGCCTTGTATGTAAAGGAGAATTACTTTGAAAAATTTTATAAAATCCGCGGTTTGCTTAACTGCCGCCGCGTGTATGCTTGTTTCGGCTTTTTCGGTGATAAGCGCGGATAATACCGCTGATAAGCCCGAATATGAAAAAGGCGTTCCGACAGAGTTCAGCGAAGAAATAAGCCTTGCGGCGGATAACGGTAAATACCGCTTGTACTACAAAAAATCTATCGGGAGCTTTTATATTGAGGATAACGGCGGAAACAAATGGAGCGCCGTTCCCGAACAGCTTAATACATCGGCTGATTACGCAGGTGAGGCGGCGTCGCTTATCAAGCTTACGTATTACAACAAATCGTCAGACGAGGGTGCGTTTTACAGCTATTCCGACAGCGTGGCGCGCGGTCAGACCGAAACTGAAAAAATAACGGACGGACTGCGCATTATCTACGCTATGGGCGAGGATAACGAAAAATCTTTACTGCCTGCCGTTATTACGCAGAAAAGTATGGAGGAGCATATTCTTTCAAAGCTGGGCGAGGGCAGAAAAAAGCGCCGCGTGCTTTCAAAATACCGCCTTATAAGCCGGGAAGAGGTAATAGACGACGGCGAGTGGAATGATTTTCTCTCGGATTATCCTGTGCTTAAAGATGAAAATATTTATATTCTGGACGACGTTGTTCAAAGAGAAAAGGAAGAGCTTTCGGATATTTTTAAAGATGTAGGCTATACGGTAGAACAGCGTAAAGAGGATGAAGAAAAAGCCGGCGGCAGTACAGGAGCCGCAACACAGCCCTTTGCCAAAATACCGCTTGAAATACGACTGACCGATACAGGCTTTACCGCAACGGTTTTGACCGAAAAAATTGAAACAGGCAGCGATTGTACGGTAGGCTCGTTAGATATTCTTCCGCTGTTTGACGCACGTGCAAACGGCGAAAAGGGAGAAATCCTTTATCCCGACGGAAGCGGAGTTGTATTCACATTCGGTGGCGAAAACGGCGGACAGCCTGCATCTTCGGTTACAAAACCCGTTTACGGCAACGATTATTCCAGACTTCAAAAAACGTCCGCCGTACCGGAACAGCCCGTAAGACTGCCGATTTTAGGAATGACGGGGAATCATAAAGGCTTTCTTTCCGTCATTACGGCAGGTGAGGCAATAGCCTCACAGATGGCAGCTTTTTCAAGCGCGTCTTATCCGTATAACCGCGCATATACAAGCTTTGCGGTGCGCAATGCGGAACAGTTCACCTTTGAGGACTGGTACAATGCCGGTTATAGATATAATATCGTGGATAAACAGCAATACAGCGGCGCTGTAAGCCTTGAATATTTTTTGCTTTCGGGTGAAAATGCAGATCTTGGCGGTCAGGCGGGCTGTTACCGCGAATATTTGAAAAAGAACGGTTTTGTCACAGCGAAGAATAAAAAAGAACTTCCGTTTTATCTTGAAACCTCGGGTGTATTCAGGTACGAAACAAAGGTAAACGGTGTAAATAAAAACAAGAAAACAGCGCTTACTGAATTTTCAGAGGCTCGTGATATGCTGAAAGAGCTTGCGCCGATTACCGGTAATATGAATTTAGTTTATACCGGCTGGGCGAACGGCGGGTTTGAGTATACGGCATATACCTCTGTAAAGCCTGAAAAAATACTCGGCGGTAAAAAGGGTATTGCGGCGCTTTCCGATTATACGGATAAAAACGGAATAGCATTTTACCCCCAGCTTGAAACCGTTACTGTGGTAAAGGATAAATGGTTTGACGGCTTTTCACCGAAAAAGGACAGCATTTTGCGTTTGGATAAAAAAATAGGCGTTTACACAAAGCCTCTTTTAGCTACCGGGGCGGAGAACGAAAAAGCTTCAAAGTACGTTTTGCGTTCGGATATTGCGCTTTTAAGGAGTAATAAAACCTTAAAATCGGTAAATAAACTAGGGCTTGATCACTTTGCTTTAAGCGATCTCGGCGAATGGTTAAGCGCAAGCTCACAGTCAAAATATATCGACCGCTGTAAAACACAAAGCGATGTTACCGAAATAATCAAAAAATTCAGTTCAGCGGGCGGCACGCTGATACGAGGCGGAAATGCCTATGTATTCCCGTATGCATCCGATATTCTAAATATACCTACCCATTCAAGCGGATATTCCGAATACGGGTATGATGTTCCGTTCATCGCAATGGTTTTAAACGGATCTATTGATTATGCAGGCGAGCCGTTAAACCTTTCGGGTGATTACGAAACCGCCGTATTAGAGGCGGCATTAAACGGCACAGGCGCATATTTCCTGCTACATTATGATAATTCCGAATATCTGTCACAGGCCGGCTACGGCGAGTATTACAGTACAGATTATACCGTTTGGAAGGACAAAGCCAAGCAGACCTACGACCGCCTGAATAAGGTTTTGGGCGCGGTGCGCGGATGCGGTATGGAGGATTGTACCCTGATCGCCCGTGATGTTTATAAAGTGGATTACAGCGGCGGCAGAGCGGTGCTTGTTAATTTCAGTCAGAACAGTTATCAATACGGCGATACCGTTGTGCCGGCACGCGATTTTATATTGATTTAAGAAAGGGAGTTGGAATATGAATTTACGGCGTATGGATTTGCAGCGTAAAAAAGGTCTTTGGGGCTGGGTTTTCATAGCTCCCTTTGTGGTGGGTTTTCTGCTTATTTATTCAAAGGTTTTTGTGCAGTCGATTATTTTCAGCTTTCAGTCTTTTTCTTCGGACGAGAGCGGTATGGTAAACACCTTTGTGGGGTGGAGCAACTACAAAAACATTTTTCTTGAAAATGCCGATTTTAATAAAACGCTGTTAAGCTCGGTCAGTCTTTCGGTATTTAACGTGCCGGTTATACTGATTTTAAGCCTTTTTGTGGCGGTTCTGCTTAACCAGAAAATGCACGGCCGTGCAATCTTCAGGGCGATATTCTTTATACCGGTTATTCTGTCAACGGGTATTATCGCCCAGGCGGAACAATCCAACCGTATGGTAAATACGATGATGGATATTTCCGGCGCGGTTACGGGTGCTGCGGGCGGCAGTATCATAAGCGCGATGGATATACAGGCGCTTGTTTCACAAATAAAGATCGGCACCGAAATTACAAGCTATGTTGTATCAGCATCAAACAATATTTATAATATC
>CABVAD010000152.1 GCA_902496265.1 uncultured Oscillospiraceae bacterium | reverse complement strand
AAAATGAATATTATAAAGGAGAGCCGATATGAAAAGAATCAACTGTATTTTAGCCTTTATTATAATCGGTATAGTGGGCACGCTGTGGCATTTTGTATATGATTGGTCAGGCGAAAGCCCGATTATAGGCGCTGTGGCACCTGTTAACGAAAGCGTATGGGAACATCTTAAGCTGTTGTTTTTCCCCGCCCTTTTTTATTTCATAATTGAGTTTTTCCTGTGCAAAGAGCGGTATGAAAACCTTATTTCCGCAGGTGCAATCGGAATTTTTACGGGTATGCTTACGATTACCGCGTTTTTTTACACATATTCAGGCGTTTTGGGCTTTAATGTGCCCGCGCTTGACATTTTAAGCTACTTTTTAGGGCTCGGCGTTACCCTCTTTGTGAAGTCGCGCATTTTAAGAAAAAAGTGCTTTTCCTCAAAAACCGCAAAATACCTGTCACTTATATTAACGGCGGTTACGGCGATTTTATTCGGAGTATGGAGCTTTTGCCCGCCGCGGCTCGGAATTTTTATTCCGACTGCTCTTTAGAAGGAAAGCAGGGTTATACCGTCAGCTTTGCACTTTTCAATTTCCGTTTTCGGCCATACCGAAACCTGAACCTCGCCGATGTGCGCTTTCTGAAGCAGAAGCATACAAAGCCTTGACTGCCCTATTCCGCCGCCTATCGTAAGGGGCAGTTCACCCGAAATAAGCAGCTTGTGAAATTCAAAATTAAGCCTATCCTCGGCGTTTTCCGCCTTAAGCTGTGAAATAAGGCTGTCCTTGTCGACGCGTATTCCCATTGAGGAAATTTCAAAGGCGCTGTCAAGCAGGCGGTTATATATGATAATATCGCCGTTTAACGACCAGTCGTCATAATCGGGCGCTCTGCCGTCGTGCTTTTCGCCGTTTTTAAGTCTGCCGCCTATCTGCATTACAAACACCGCGCCGTATTCCTTAGCCGCCGCGTTTTCCCGCTCCTTAGGCGTAAGCTCGGGGTATTTTTGCTCCAGCTCATAGGTGGTAACAAATCTTATTTCATCGGTCAGATAACAGTCGAGAACAGGGTATTGTTCCTCAACCGCTCGTGCGGTACGAACAACCGCGCCGTAAATGTTTTTAACGGTGGATTTTAAATATTCCTCGTTACGGTCATCAGCAGTAATTACCTTTTCCCAGTCCCACTGGTCAACGTAAATAGAGTGAATACTGTCGCAGACCTCGTCGCGGCGAATGGCGTTCATATCGGTATAAAGTCCCTTATGCATAGGGAAACCGTAGCGCATAAGCGCCATTCTTTTCCATTTTGCAAGGCTGTGGACAACCTCTGCAACCTCGCCTGTCTCCTTGATATCAAAGCTGACAGGGCGCTCAACGCCGTTTAAATCGTCGTTAATGCCGCTGCCCTTCTTTACAAAAAGAGGAGCGGAGACCCTTGAAAGGTCGAGTGCGGCGCAAAGCTCTGAAGAAAATCTATCCTTTACAAATGAAATTGCGCTTTGGGTATCAAATTCGTTAAGCTTTGAAATGTATTTTTCCATATGCTTTTCACCCTTTTATTATTGAATATTTCCGACCGTGCGCGGGTAGAGAATTACGTCGCGGATATTTGAAACACCCGTGACATACATAATTATGCGCTCAAGACCCAGTCCGAAGCCGCTGTGCGGAACGGAGCCGAAACGGCGAAGGGCAATATAATGCTCGTATTCATCAAGGGACATTCCGCGGGTTTTCATAGCGTCTAACAGCTTATCAAGGTCTGCCTCCCTCTCGCTGCAGCCGATAATCTCCCCTACTCCGGGTACTAAAAGGTCGGTGGCGGCAACGGTTTTGCCGTCGGGATTCTGCTTCATATAGAACGACTTAATTTCTTTCGGATAATCGGTAAGGAAGACGGGTCTTTTGCATATTTCCTCGGAAATATAGCGTTCGTGCTCGGTCATAAGATCACAGCCCCACTCTACGGGATACTGGAACTGAACGCCCGAGTTTTTAAGCTTTTCGATAGCCTCGGTATAGGTCATAACCGCGAAATCGTGACCCGCGACATTCTTAAGCTTTTCAATAAGTCCGTTTTCAAAATGCCTGTCGAAGAATTTAAGCTCCTCAGGGCATTTTTCAAGAACTGTGTTAATAATGTGCTTGATAAGCGCCTCGGCAATTTCGATTATATCGGGCAGCTCCGCAAAGGCGACCTCGGGCTCAACATGCCAGAACTCGGCAACATGGCGCGGGGTATTGCTCTTTTCCGCGCGGAAGGAGGGGCCGAAGGTGTAGATTTTGCCCATTGCCATTGCCGCAACCTCGCCCTCAAGCTGACCCGAAACGCTCAGCGCCGCCTTTTTGCCGAAAAAGTCGTCGGCGTAGTATTCTTCCTCGTTCTTGTACTTATCGCTGTAGCCTATGGTGGTTACCTTAAACATCTCGCCCGCGCCCTCGCAGTCGCTTGCGGTGATAAGCGGGGTATGAATATAAACAAAATGACGCGACTGGAAAAACTCGTGAATACAGGCGGAAACCACCGAACGCACCCTGAAAACCGCGTTAAAGGTGTTGGTTCTCACCCTCAAATGTGGAATTGTACGCAGGTATTCAAGGGTATGGCGCTTTTTCTGGAGCGGATATTCAGGCGGGCACTCGCCCAAAACCGAGATTTCCTCCGCGTTGATCTCCACCGAATCGGCGGCAACGGCGGAATTTACAACCGTGCCCACAACCTTAAGCGAAGTGCCGAGCTTCATAAAGTCCGAAATATCCGAAAAATCGGCTTTATTTATAACAATCTGTAAATGCTTTAGACTTGTTCCGTCATTAAGCTCGATAAAAGCCATATTCTTAGAGTCCCGCGAGGTTCTCACCCAGCCGCAAACCGTAGCTTTAGTGCCGATAAAGTCCTTCTTTTCAAAAATTTCGATAATGTCCGTATGCTTCATTTTGCACTCTCCCGAAAAATAATAAAAGCGTCTTTCCATCCTAAAACATTAGGACGAATAGACGCTATCCGCGGTGCCACCTAATTTACCCGTAAAGGTCACTTTAAAGCCGTAAAAAGGCTCGATTTAACGCATCGTTACGGCGCACCTACTGACCCAAAAAAGGCGTTCAGCTTGCGGCTCGGGAGTGTTATTCACATTATCGGATAACCGAACTTACACCGACCGTCGGCTCTCTTAATATCCTGAAATAATACTACTTCTCTCCGTCATT
>CABVAD010000151.1 GCA_902496265.1 uncultured Oscillospiraceae bacterium | reverse complement strand
CGGCGGGGCGGAGACTCTGCGCGAAAAAACAGGGGCTAAGATAGGAATAGGCGAGCCTGACGCGGACGGACTTGCCGATACCGCGCTTAATCTGTCGGATATGTTTCACGCGAATATCGCGCCCTTTAACCCTGATTTAACCTTTAAAAACGGGGACAAAGTCACGGTCGGGGATATCGGGTTTAAGGTTATAAGCACACCGGGTCATACTGTTGGCGGGGTATGCTATCTTACGGGAGACTGCCTTTTCTCGGGCGATACCCTTTTTGAAAATTCGATTGGGCGTACCGATTTCCCGGGCGGCGACATTAAAGCCCTTATGCGTTCGGTGAAAAAGCTCTTAACCCTGCCCGCCGATACCAAGGTATACCCGGGTCACGGCGACTCTACGACTGTCGCGCGGGAAAAGGAATACAATATTTTTGCAGGGTGACGTAATGAAGCTTTGTCTTATAAATCATTCATACAAATACGAGCTTGAAAAGCTTATAAGAATTTTTCTTCCCTTTGAAAAAATTGAGTTTTCAGAGGAAAAGTCGGAAGGGGAGCGGGTTTGTGTCACCTCGCTTTTCCGTAATGATACGGAGACCTCGCTTTCGGCTGAGCTTTTAATAGATAATAAGGCGTTTAATTCTTCCGAAACCCTTTCAAACGATAATCCCGATTACATTAAGGAATGTGAACGGCTTTTGGCGGTCGCGCTTTATAACTGCTTTGTAAGCGCTTCTTCTTATGTTCCCGAATGGGGAATACTAACGGGTGTGCGTCCCGCAAAGCTCTTTTCCCGCCTTTGCAGTGCAGACGGAGCCTGTGCCGCTGAGGAATGGTTTAAAAAGGGGCTTATGGTAAGCGAAAACAAAATTTCCCTCTGCCGTGAGACGGTTGAGAGTGAGGGGAGGATTACCGCCCTTTCCGCGCCCGATTCATACAGCCTTTATATTTCGATACCCTTTTGCCCGACAAGGTGCACCTACTGCTCCTTTGTCTCGCACTCGGTAGAGCAGGCTAAAAACCTTATTCCCGATTATATAAGGCTTTTAAAGGAGGAATTAAGGCTTACCGCCGAAATTGCAAAAAAGCTTAAGCTAAGGCTTGAAACAGTCTATATCGGAGGGGGAACTCCAACCGCACTTACCGCCGCTCAGCTCGAAGAAATAATGACCGAGGTTAAAAACGATTTTGATATTTCCGCTTTGCGGGAATACACTGTTGAGGCGGGCAGACCCGATACCGTGACAGCCGAAAAGCTTGATACAATAAAAAAGCTCGGAGCGACCAGAATAAGCATTAATCCCCAGACTATGAACGATGAGGTGCTGAAGGGAATAGGCAGACGCCATACCGCCGAGGATACCGAAAGGGCGTTTCTGCTTGCAAGGGAACGCGGCTTTGACAATATAAACACCGATTTGATAGCGGGACTTCCTGCCGATACCTTCCACAGCTTCAAAGCAACTATGAAACGCGTTTTGGCTCTTAACCCCGAAAGCGTGACGGTTCATTCGCTTTCTATGAAGCGTTCCTCGTCACTTAATGTAAACGGGCTGTTTCCCGAGGCAAAAATGGGTTCCGAGGCGGCGAAAATGGTGAATTTCGCCCGCGAAACCCTCACGGAAAACGGAATTTTTCCGTATTATATGTATAGACAGAGCAAGACGGTGGGCAACCTTGAAAATGTGGGCTATGCCAAAAGAGGCGCCGAATGTCTTTATAATGTTTTCACTATGGACGAAACCCACACGGTTTTGGCCTGCGGAGCTTCGGCGGTCACAAAGCTGAGAGAGCCTGACGGACCTTATATCGAAAGAATATTTAACTATAAATATCCGTATGAATATATCAGCCGCTTTGATGAACTTACGGCGAGAAAGGACGGTATTTTGAGGTTTTATGAAAAATACCCTGCATACAATAAATGATTCGGCGCTTAGTAACCCCGCAGAGCTGGTCGCCCGTGCGGAACGGCATTACGAAAGGGAGATAAGCGAAATCGCCGCCCGCATATCGGACGACGACAATATTAAAATTGTAGCCCTGGCGGGACCCTCCGCCTCGGGAAAAACCACCACGGCGCATATGCTCTGCGAAAAGCTTACGGCGCTTGAGGAGGTTACAGAGGTTATCTCGCTTGACGATTTTTATTTGCCTGTCGATAAGCTTCCTGTTTCAGAGGACGGAACGCGGGATATTGAATCGGTAAACGCGCTTGATATTCCGCTTCTCAATAAATGCCTGAACGAGATTATTAAAACAGGAAAGACCGCACTTCCGAAATATAATTTCGCCGAGAAAAACCGTATTTTGGCGGCGCGAAATATTGACGTTTCGGGCAGGGGAATCGCGATTGTAGAGGGGCTTCACGCACTTAATCCGCTTATAACCGATTTAGTGCCGCGAAAAAATATATTCAAGGCGTATATCAGCGTTAACCGCGGTATTTTGGACGAGGACGGCAGTCAGCTTTTGTCGAGCCGTCAGCTAAGGCTTGCAAGGCGGGTTCTGCGCGACCGCACGTTTCGCGGCTCGTCTGTGAACGAGACCCTGTCGCTCTGGCAGGGCGTGGTTGAGGGTGAGAAAAAATATCTCTACTGCTTTAAGGACACCGCGGACGTTCAGATTAAAACCCTTCATATATACGAGCCCTGCCTTTACCGAAATGAGTTTTTAAAGCTTAAGGACGAGGTGGCTTGGGACGCTCGGTGCAGAGATTACTTTTTAAAAACCGCCGCCGCTCTTGAGCAATTTGTTCCGATTGACAGCGCTCTTGTGCCGCCTGATTCGCTTGTGACGGAGTTTATAGGCAACGGTAAATATAATCTGTAATACTACTTGAAAAATTCATATTTTCGTGATAAAATACAAAAAAACGGAGGTTATAATAATGGATTTTTTTGATGATGTGGTAAATAAGGCAAAGGAAGCGATTGACGTTGCCTCTAAAAAAACGGGCGAGGTCGTAAATACCCAAAAGCAGAAATTCGATATTGCCTCGCTTGAAAGCAAAAGAGCAAAGGATTTCGCGGTTTTGGGCGAGATTTATTACAATAAAATCAAGGACTCGGCGGCTGATGATGAAAGCGTCAGCGAGCTTGTGCTTTCTATTAAGGAGAAAAGCGATAAGATTGATAAGCTTAAAGCAGAAATTAACAGCGTAAAAAACAAGCGTATCTGCCCTAAGTGCGGCGCGGCAATCGAGCAGACCTCTAATTACTGCAACGCCTGCGGCGCAAAG
>CABVAD010000150.1 GCA_902496265.1 uncultured Oscillospiraceae bacterium | reverse complement strand
AGAGAAAAAGCGAAAAGGCTAATAAAGGAAAATATCGTAAAAATAACCGAATTAAAGCCCGAAGACGAGGAATGTGTTTACGGGACATATAACGAATACTATTAACAAAGGAAAAAGCTATGATTATTTTTATCGCGGGTGCTACGCATACGGGCAAAACGGTTTTGGCGCAGAAGCTTTTGGAGAAATATAAATATCCCTATCTTTCTATAGACCATATTAAAATGGGGCTGATAAGAAGCGGTTATACCTCCCTTACGCCCGAGGACGACGAAAAGCTTACCCGCTTTCTCTGGCCCGTTATCAAAGAAATTGCAAAAACGGCTATCGAAAATCAGCAAAATCTCGTAATCGAGGGCGGTTACATACCGCCCGACTGGAAAAATGATTTCGATGATGAATATCTAAAGGATATACGGTATTACTGCCTTATAATGTCCGAAAAGTACATAAACAGGCATTTTGCAGATATAAAAATCCACGCCGACGATATTGAAAAGCGGCTTGACGATTCCTGCTTGACCGAAGAAGACTTGATTTCCGAAAACGCCGAAAATCTTGAAAACTGCCTAAAATACGGCTGTGACTATATTTTGATTGACAGCGTATACGATGTTAATATTGATTTATAGGTCAGACGGCAGGAGCAAGCCCCTGCCCTACAATTATTCCTTAGCTATTTATTCGCTTTAAGCCGCTTATCAGCCTTGGCGGCGAGGAATGTGCCGATACTCTGGAAAAGCTGTACCAAAAGCACAAGAAAAATTACCGCGAACGCCATTACTAGGTACTGATACCTGTAATAGCCGTAATTAATAGCTATTTTACCGAGTCCGCCGCCGCCTATTATACCGCTCATCGCCGAGTAACCTAAAATTGTGGTAATCGCAATCGTGGCGTTGGAGATAAGGGAGGGTACGCTTTCGGGCAGCATTACCTTTACAATTATCTGAAAGGGGCTTGCTCCCATACTCTGCGCGGTCTCGATGATATTCGGGTTAATCTCGCGCAGACTCCCCTCTACAAGCCTTGCCACAAAGGGGAACGCCGCTATCACCAGCGGAACGATAGACGCCGCTGTTCCGACAACAGTTCCCATAATAAGGCGTGTCAGCGGAAATACCATAATCATAAGAATAAGAAATGGCACGGAGCGGAGCAGATTTATTATCACATTCAAAATATGAAGCAGAGATTTAGGTATTTTAAGTATTTTCCCGTTTTCCCCCGCAACAAGAAGAACTCCGAGAGGCAAGCCTAAAATTATCGCAAAAAGGGTTGATAGCACCGTGACGTAAAAGGTCTCCCACACGGCAAGGGGAATTTCGGTCTTGAGTATTTCGAGCGCCTTTGCAACGCTTTCGGATTCAAAAAATGAGCTAAGCATCGGTTCTGACCTCCTCCGCGAAAATATCGGGTATACCTTTCAGATAAGAAAGCGCGCTTTCAAGCGTTTGCCTGCCGCCCGGGATACCCAGAAGCATATTGCCGTAGACCTTGCCGCCGATACTGCGTGTAGAGGCGGAAAGTATGCTCGCGGCAATATTTTTTTCGGTAGCCATCTGTGCTATAAGGGGAGTTTTCGCCGCGACCGCGCCGCCGAATACTACCCGCACCGTGCCGCCGTCAAAGGCACCTAGGGTTTCTTCATAACCCTCCGGATAAACCAGCCGCTTTGCCGCTTTGGACCGAGGGGCGGAGAAAACCTCACCTACCGTCCCCTCCTCGGCGACCGTGCCGCCGTCAAGAATGGCGACGCGGGTGCAAATTTCCTCAATAACGCTCATCTGGTGGGTGATTATTACCACAGTAAGACCCAATTTATCATGCAGGTCGCGGATAAGTGAAAGAATAGAATGTGTGGTCTGCGGGTCAAGGGCGCTTGTCGCCTCATCGCAGAGGAGTATTTTAGGGTCGGTCGCAAGGGCTCTGGCGATTGCTACCCTTTGCTGCTGTCCGCCCGATAGCTGTGCGGGGTAGCTCTTCATTTTGTCCTCAAGTCCCACGATTTTAAGAAGCTCTGCCGCTCTTTCTTCGGCTTGCGTCTTTTTTACGCCCGCAAGCTCCAGCGGAAAGCATACGTTTTTAAGGCAGTTTCTCTGCATAAGCAGATTGAAGCCCTGAAAAATCATAGTAATGCTTCTGCGCTCTTTTCTAAGCTCCGATTCGGAAAGTGAGCCTATGTCCCTGCCGTCAATAAGCACGCTCCCCTCGGTCGGGCGTTCGAGCATATTTATACATCGCACAAGGGTACTTTTTCCCGCACCGCTCATACCGATAATCCCGTAAATTTCGCCGTCGGGTATCGTAAGCGAGACATTTTTAAGCGCCTCAACCCCGCCGGAGCTTGACGGAAAGGTTTTTGAGAGGTTTTTAATTTCTATCATATATTCCTCCGAAAGGGAAAATGCCGAGAGCTTAGGCTATCGGCATACTTCCGTTTTATTATTTATTATTTCTTAATCGCGTCAAGGGTTGTCTGCTTGCCGCCGTAAAGACCCATAGGCTCAACATGAATTGTCGAAATAGAGACTATGTGGGTGTTGTTTTCCTTGTTGAAGTCCTCGAGGTAGGGCAGGTGCTGGAAGTAGTTTGCGTTTATCTCGCCGCTCTCAACCACGTTGTTGGGCTGAACGTAATCGGTAAATTCCTTAACATCAAGCTTTACATTCTTCTCGGCGAGAATTTCCTTTGCAACCGCTAAAATCTCGGCGTGGGGAGTGGGAGATGCCGCGACGGTAACCGTCGTTCCGCCGAGCTTTGAGTAATCAACCGAGCTGTCAAAGCCGTCTGTCGGATTGTCAACCGTGCTTACAACCGCGCCGTCATATTTCTGCGAAATAAAATCGGCTACCTTTTTGCTTTCAAGCGCCGCCTTTAACGCCTTTGCCCAGTCGGAGGTTTCGTCGCCCTCTTTAACCGCTAAGATATTGCCGTAGGCGGAGGAAGAGCCCTCAATTGCCAGCGAGTCCTTAACGGGGTTTAAGCCCGCCGAAATCGCGTAGTTTGAGTTGATTACCGCGTAATCCACGTCCTTTAAAACGTTGGGCAGCTGTGCCGCCTCAACCTCTTTAAATTCGATATTCTGCGGATTTTCCGCTATATCCTTTACCGTGGCGGAAATTCCCGCACCGTCTTTAAGCTTTATTACGCCCTGCTCCTCAAGCAGTAAAAGCGCGCGGGCTTCGTTGGTGGTGTCGTTCGGGACGGCTATTGTTATCGCCTTGCTCTTAGAAGAGCAGCCCGCGAAGACCGACAGAACAAGCAGAGAAGTAAT
>CABVAD010000149.1 GCA_902496265.1 uncultured Oscillospiraceae bacterium | reverse complement strand
TTGTTACGCATACCGCGAATAAGATTACGCTTTCCGCCCTTTGTGTTCATCTGCTTGAACATTTTTTTCATCTGCTCATACTGGCGCAAAAGCTTGTTTACGTCCTCGACCTTAACGCCCGCTCCCGCCGCTATTCGCCGTCTGCGCGAAGCGTTTATAATGTCGGGCTTTGCCCGCTCCTTTTTGGTCATTGATTTTATGACCGCCTCTATTCTTAACATCTGTCGGTCGTCGATATCAACATCGCGCAGCTGCTTATCCATACCGGGCAGCATCGAAAGCACATTTTTAAGGGGTCCCATCTTCTTTATCTGCTGGAACTGGTCAAGCAGATCGTTCATATCAAACTTATTTTCCTGAAGCTTTTTGGCGGCTTCCTCCGCCTTTTTTTCGTCAAGCTCGGATTCGACCCGCTCAATAAGAGAAAGCATATCGCCCATTCCGAGGATTCGGGACGCCATACGGTCGGGGTGGAACTCGTCCAAATCCCCAAGCTTTTCACCGACACCGGTGAACATAATCGGTTTGCCCGTAACCGCCCTTACCGAGAGCGCCGCGCCGCCTCTTGTATCGCCGTCAAGCTTGGTTAAAATCACGCCGTCAATTTCCAGAATATCGTTAAAGGCTTTAGCGATATTCACCGCGTCCTGACCCACCATAGAGTCGATAACAAGCAGTATGTCGGTCACCTCGACCGCTTGGGTTACGCGCTTTAACTCGTCCATAAGCTCGGTATCAATGTGAAGACGTCCCGCCGTGTCAAGAATTACAAAGTCATAGCCGTAATCCCGCGCGTGGGCGACCGCTTTTTTAGCCGTTATCTCGGGCTTTTCGGTTCCAAGCTCAAAAACGGGGGTGTCCACCGCCTTACCTACAACCTTTAGCTGTTCAATAGCAGCGGGGCGGTATATATCGCAGGCGACAAGCAGAGGTCTGTGACCCTTGCCCTTTAAATATTTTGCGAGCTTCGCGGAGTGGGTGGTTTTACCCGAGCCCTGAAGACCGCACATCATAATAACAGTCGGCAGTTTGTTTGAAATTTTAAGCCGCGCCTGCTCGCTGCCCATAAGGGCGGTAAGCTCCTCTTTTACGATTTTAATAACCGTCTGTGCCGCGGTAAGGCTTTCCATAACGTTTTCGCCGATGCACTTTTCGGTGACGGAATTTGTAAAATCCTTTGCAACCTTGTAGTTTACGTCCGCTTCGAGTAACGCGAGACGTACCTCGCGCATTGCGGTTTTAACGTCCGCCTCGCTCAGCTTTCCTTTTGAGCGCAGGCGCTTAAACACGCCCGACAGCTTATCGGATAAATTTTCAAATGCCATAGCGCCCACCCTCACAGTTCATCTATAATATCAAAAATGCGCTCCGCCGCCGTTTTGTCCCCGCCTCGCGCCTTTGCGCTCAGCTCCTTGAGCTTTAAAATTCGCTCACAGTAGCGGCAGTTTTCCTCAAGCGAGACAAGGGTTTGCTCCCCGCGCTTTATCAAATCCCGCACGCCCTGACGGGTAATTCCGACATTTTCGGCAATCTCGGCAAGGGACAAATCGTCATTATAGTAATATTCGCAAAGCTCCCTTTGCTTTTCGTTCAAAAACGCGCCGTAAACGTCCAGCAGAGCGGAAATATACAAATTCTTAGGCATACATACACCTTCTCTGTAAAGAAAAAAACTTTACAGGTGAGATTATAGCATAGTAATTTCACTATGTCAAGTACTTTTTTAAGGCAAAAAACGGTTTTAAGCCAGCAAAAAACGGTTTTAAGCCAGCAAAAAACGGTTTTAAGCCATAAATCACTTGAAAAAATTGCGGAAATGTATTATACTTAGTCAGTTATATGTTATGACGCTTTTCAAGGAGGTTTCGGCTTATGTCCGAATATGTAAAAATGAGTAAAGAGGAGCTCTGCGGGGAGTTCAAAAAAGTTCGCCTTGAATACGAGCATTTACGGGCGCTGCATTTATCGCTTGATATGTCGCGCGGAAAGCCCGGCTTTGACAATATGGATTTAAGCGGCGAGATGTTCGACCTTGTCGGCAACGACACGGGCTTTAAGAACATAAGCGGTATCGATTGCAGGAATTACGGCGGGCTTGACGGACTCTCGGAGCTTAAAGCTCTTTTCGGCAAAATATTAGGTCTTGAGCCCGACCAGATTATTGTGGGCGGCAACTCCTCCCTTAATATGATGTTTGACACTATAGCGCAGGCAATGACCCACGGTATGGGCGGTGAGCCTTGGTGTAAACAGGGCGAGCTGAAATTCCTCTGCCCCGTTCCCGGCTATGACCGTCACTTTGCAATAACCGAGTATTTCGGCTTTAAGCTTATCCCCGTTAAAATGACGGCGGAAGGACCTGATATGGACGAGGTCGAGGAGCTTGTAAAGGATTCTTCGGTAAAGGGAATCTGGTGCGTCCCGAAGTACTCGAATCCCGAGGGAATAACCTATTCCGACGCGGTGGTACGCCGAATGGCGCGGCTTAAGCCTGCGGCGGGCGATTTCCGGATCTTTTGGGACAACGCCTACGCGGTACACGACCTTTACGGCGAGGGCGACGAGCTTCTCAACATATACGAAGAGTGCGTAAAGGCGGGCAATCCCGATTTGCCGATAATCTTCACCTCTACCTCTAAAATCACCTTCCCCGGAGCGGGCGTTGCGGTAGAGGCGGCAAGTCCCAACAACGTGGCGCTGCTTAAAAGCCGTATGAAATATCAGACCATAGGACCCGATAAGCTTAATCAATTAAGACACGCGAGAATGTTCAAAACCCCCGATGACATTAAGCTCCATATGAAGCGCCACGCCGACATTCTGCGTCCTAAGTTTGAATCGGTTTTAGCCGAGCTTGACAGTCAGCTTAAAGACACGGGTATCGCCCGCTGGACAAATCCTCGCGGCGGCTATTTCATAAGCCTTTATGTTCCGAACGGCTGTGCTAAGCGCGTAGAGCAGCTCTGTGCCAACGCGGGAATGATTTTAACCCCCGCGGGAGCAACCTACCCCTACGGTACAGACCCCGACGACTCTAATATCCGCATAGCCCCCTCCTACCCCTCGGTTGAGGAAATCAAAAAGGCCTCGGTTGTGCTTTGCGTCGCGGTAAAGTACGCCGCGCTTGAAAAGCTTATCGGTGAAAAATAGTGATTTTCACGATTTTAGCAGTTATTGTAATATTTTAATGTGTAAAGATTGACTTTGAGTTGATTTTTATGTATAATTTATAAATAATCACATAATAGTGGAGGATTTGCCAATGAAGTCCAAAAGAACA
>CABVAD010000148.1 GCA_902496265.1 uncultured Oscillospiraceae bacterium | reverse complement strand
ATATTGTGCCCTGTTTCCGTTTTTTTGCATAATTCCCCCACTTTTGGTATAAAATAGTACAGTACAAGCATAGGCGTGCGCCACTTTGCCCGATTTTGTAGGATTGCACAAGTCATATGTCAAAATTTGACATTATTTAACCTGTAACAAAAGGTTACAAGCTTGTAACCTTTTTGAAACCAAAAAAAATTTAGTGTTTTTGACTAAAATCATTAATTTTTTCCGCTTTGACATAGTGGATTTAATGCTTTATAATATGCCACGGCTTGCGAGATTGTTTCAAAGGAGTCATTTGATGTTAGAAAAATTAAAGTACCGTTTGTCTGAGAAACTGCTCTCCGCGCAAACGCGTATAAGCTGCATAGCGGTTATGACCGCAATTACGATTGCAGTTGTTACTTTACTCGGGCTATCATTAAATACCGTTGAAATATTTGACGGTGAACAGACATACACTGTGCGTTCTCTTAACGTGAACGTAGCGAGTGTTCTCTCAAACCTCAATTTGAAGTCCGAGCGCTACAAGATAACAAAAACCACGGTTGAAAACCGCAAGACGGAGGTTGAAATTGCTTACGCTTTTCCTGTCTACATTACCAAAGGCAACGAAACCCGCGAAATAGAGTTTACGGGCGGCACGGTAGCCGAGGCGCTTAAGGCGGCGGGCTACGAGCCTGACAGCCACGATTTTATCGAGCCGTCGGCAGACACGGTTATCACCGAAACCGCCTATATCGACTATACCGATATCGAGTATGTAAACGGAAGCTATACCGAGACTGTTCCTCACAATGTTGAGACCGTATATTCCGCGAGCAAGGCGGCGGGTACCTCTACTCTGCAGGAGGGTACGGACGGCGTAAAGCAGGTAAACTATACCGAAAAGCTTGTAAACGGCGTTTCGCAGGAAAAAACCGTCACAAGCGAGGAGATCCTGAAGACTGCGGTTGACGGCAAAAAGATTATCGGGACAAAAAAGGTGTCCGCAAGCGCGGTTAAGACCTCCGCTTCGGTCAAATGCGTATCAACCCTCACCCCCTCTTCCCCCATTGAGCTTGATAAAAACGGCGCGCCGGTAAGCTACAAATCAAAAATGACGGCGAGAGCCACCGCGTACACCTACACGGGCAATAACTGTGCGACAGGCGTAGCGCCGAAGCCCGGCTATATCGCGGTAAACCCGAAGGTCATACCCTACGGCACTAAAATGTATATCAAAACCGCCGACGGCAGCGTTATTTACGGCTACGCCGTTGCGGCGGACACGGGCGGGTTCGTAAAGAATCACCCGACAGGCGTCGACCTGTTTATGTCCACCGAAAGCGCCTGCAGAAGCTTCGGTGTGCGTAATGTTGAAATCTATATACTTGAATAAAAAATTCTTTACAAGCCAACGCGGACGGTGAAAATTCACCGTCCGCGTTTTAATATCTCACGCATTCACAAAAAATTCTTTATACCATACAAGGAAGGTGTAAACCGTCCAGATTTTGCGGCTTAAGTCCGCCTTGCCCGCGCGGTGGCTGTCGAGCAAGCGTACAAGCGCCGAGGTATCGAAGAACTTTTCGGCAATATCGCTTGTAAATTCGGTCTTAACCTTTTCGTAATACTTATCCTCTTTGAGCCATACGCGGATAGGCACGGGAAAGCCTAATTTATCCTTTTCGGCGGTAAGCTTGGGTAGGGTTTTTTCCGCCGCCTTACGGAGAGCAAGCTTTGTTGTTTTGGTGCTTACGCGGCAGTTAAGGGGTATAGTCTCGGCTAATTCCAGCACCTTTTTGTCAAGGAAGGGTACGCGAAGCTCAAGGGAATTTGCCATACTCGTTTTGTCGGCCTTAAGCAGAATATCCCCCATAAGCCACATATTAATATCGAGATACTGCATTTTGGTGATGTCGTCCTTGTCGGCGACCTCTTTATAGAATTTATCGCACAAAACCTGCGGCGCGGCGGCGCGCTTTGCGGTCTCGCTCTTTAAAAGGGCGTTGCGCTCCTTTACGCTAAAGATTGAAGCGTTGCCGATAAACCGCTCCTCAATCGTCTTTCCTCGGCGGACAAGATAATTAATTCCGTGCTTTTGCGGCAGATGCTCGCAGATTTTGCTAATAACGCGGCGAATAGTAAAGGGGAGCTTGTCATAGGCGGTAAGGGTTATCGGCTCCTGATAAATACGGTAGCCGCCGAACAGCTCGTCCGCGCCCTCGCCCGACATAACCACCTTTACGTGCTCGCTTGCAAGCTTACTTACAAAGTAAAGGGCTATTGCGGCGGGGTCGGCTAAAGGCTCGTCCATATGGTACTGAATTTCGGGGAAGGTGTCCCAGTATTCCTCGGGGGTGATTACCTTTGAAATGTTTTCGACCCCTATAGTATCGGCAAATTTCTTTGCAAAGTGAATTTCGTTGTAGCGGTCGCCGTCAGGGCTTTCAAAGCCGACGGTAAAGGTCTTGTCAACCTGTGCCGCCTCGGCGATATAGCTTGAATCAATACCGCTTGAAAGAAAGGAGCCTACCTCAACATCGGCAATCTTGTGCGCCTTAACCGATTCCCGCACCGCCTTGTCGGTAAGGTCGGCGAAGTATTCGAGCACCCCGTCCTGAGCCTTGAAGTCGGGGCGGAAGTAGCGGGTTTTCTTCATCTCCCCGTCCTTATATGTGAAATAATGTGCGGGCGGGAGCTTAAAGACGTTCTTGAAAAAGGTCTCCTCTGTCGGGGAGTACTGGAAGGAAAGGTAGTGCGCCAGCGCCTCCTCGTTAAGCTCCTTTTTAAAATCGGGGTGGTCAAGGAAGGATTTTATTTCCGAGCCGAAAATAAAGCTTTGCCCCATAAAGGTGTAGTAAAAGGGCTTTATACCGAACATATCCCGCGCGCCGAAAAGGGAACGGTCGCGCCTGTTGAAAATCACAAAGGCGAACATTCCGCGAAGCATAGGGACTAAGTCCTCGCCCCACTCTTCGTAGCCGTGGAGCAATACCTCGCTGTCGGAATTATTAGAGAAGGTATGCCCCGCCGCGGTAAGCTGTGCGCGAAGCTCCTTAAAATTATATATTTCACCGTTAAATACAAGCACCAACGATTTGTCCTCGTTGAACATAGGCTGACCGCCCTCGGCAAGGTCGATAATGCTAAGCCGCCTGAACCCCAGCGCAATATCGCCGTCCACAAACTGACCCGACGAATCGGGACCGCGGTGAACAATGCGGTTCATCATTTTGCCAAGCACCGTGCCGTCGTCCTTTATAAAATTGGTAAAGCCCGTAAAGCCACACATTATAAAAACTCTCCTTTAAA
>CABVAD010000147.1 GCA_902496265.1 uncultured Oscillospiraceae bacterium | reverse complement strand
GTATCTTTTAATTATTATTTTTGCCGTTTGTATTTCGGGCACAATTATTTATTCTTATTTTTTGGTCACACCGCTTTACGACTCTACGGGTAAGATTTACATAATGAGGAAGGACACCGAAACGATAAACACGGGTGATTTGTCCGTCTCATCATATCTCACCCGCGATTATGAAAATCTGATTGTTGATCGTGCGGTGCTTGATGAGGTTTCGCGCAGTCTTGATAATAAGTATTCCTACTCTGAGCTTAAAAGCGCCGTGACGGTGGAAAATCCGGAGGATACCCGTTTTATTGAAATCACCGTCAGAACAGCCTCCGCCGAGGACTCAAAAAGAATTGTAGATACCATTTGCCGAATATCGCAGGAAAAAATAATCGAGCTTCTCGGTATTGACCGGGTCACAATAATACGCGAGGGTAATATTGCCAAAAACCCTTCAGTGCCGAATATTACGAGAAATTTATTAAACAGTTTTATATTAGGACTTCTGCTTTTTATCACGGTAATCCTTATTATCTATTTCTTCAACGATAAAATAAACAGTGCGGAGGATGTGCAAAAGCATCTCGAAACCACTTTGCTCGGTAATATTCCTCATAATCCAAGCAAAGCAAAATCAAAATAACTTTTTCGCAAATAATAACAATTATAGACAATCAAATGTCGGAAAGGCAGTCAAATGTTTGCTAATACTGATACAACCGTTGAAGTAAACTCTTTTTTCGGAAACAAAAGTGCCGGGAAAGTTAACTTCAACACCTGTTCCTCAAATGATTTTTTGACAAACGAGAGCTTTAAAACTCTACGCACAAACATTATGTTTTGCGGTTCGGATATTAAAATTATCGTACTTACAAGTTCAAGAGAAAACGAAGGAAAAAGCACAATTTCAGCCGAAACGGCGAAAAGTCTCGCGGAAAACCATAAAAAAACTCTTTTGATTGACGCGGATATGCGTAAGTCTGTAATGTTCCGCCGCAATCTCGCCTCACAGAATTTTTACGGCTTATCCGAATTTCTCTCCAATCAGGCAGAGCTTGACAAGGTTCTTTACAATACTCAAAATCCCTTCTTCGATGTTATTTTCAGCGGTCACTTTCCTCCTAATCCCGTTGAGCTTTTAAGCTCCGAACGCTTTAATAAGCTCTTAAAGGACGCAAGACAAATTTATGATTATGTAATAATAGACTCCCCTCCGCTCGGCAGCGTAATCGACTCAGCGGTTATTGCCACACAATGCGACGGAGCGATTATGGTAATAACGCCCGGAAGAACAACGGTAAAAGAGGGCTTGGACGTTAAGACCCAGCTTGAAAAAAGCGGATGCAAAATTTTAGGAGCCGTTTTAAACGATGTCGACGGCAAAAATACCAAATATCATAAAAAGTACTATAAAAGTTACGCATACGGTACATCAGGCAAAAGGAATAAATAAATATCTGAAAAAATACCGCCGAGGCTTCGCTTCAACACAGCCTCGGCGGTATTTTTTTTACTTTATTGCTTCTAAAATCAGGTCGACGCATTTTTCAATTCCGATTTTAGCGGAATTTAAGCACATATCGTAATTTTTCGCGTCTCCCCACTCGCGGTCGGTATAGTGCCTGTAATAAATTTTTCTCTTCTTGTCCTTGTCTGCAAGCCGTTGCTCGGGCTTTTTCTCACTCTCTCCGTAAAGCCTTACAATTCTTTCGGCGCGGGACTGCATATCCGAGTGAATAAAGACGTTAAAGCAGTCGTCCCTGTCACGCAGAATATAGTCCGCTCCCCTGCCGACTATAACGCAGGGCTGTTCGGCAAGCTTTAATATTACCTGCCGCTGTACGCAAAAAATAAAGTCCGACATTGAGAGCCCGTTTTGCATACAGGGTATTCCCTGCGACATCGCAAAGGAAAAAATGCTTTTTGAGGGTGAAAACTCGCCGTTTTCTTCGATAAAAGCGGCGTCAAAGCCCGTCTCGTCAGCCACCTGCTTAACAAGCTCCTTGTCATAAAAGGGAACTCCGAGCCTTTCGGCTAACATTTTACCGACCGTTCTTCCGCCGCTGCCGAACTGGCGGCTGATAGTGATAATATTTTTCTGCATACCAAGACCCCCTTTTAAAAATATACTAATCGTGCAGATAAATTGTACGCGAATTACGGTGCATATATACATTGAGTACCAGCCCTATTCCGAGATAAAGGCATAGAAGCGAGGTTCCTCCCGCGCTGAAAAACGGCAAGGTGATACCGATAACAGGCAAAATCGAAATACACATACCCACGTTTATTACCATCTGCGAAAACAGAATTGAGAACATTCCCACGCAGATAAGCTTGCCGCTGTCCTTAACGGAAAGCTTCGCAACCCGGATACAGCGAAAACAGATAGCGGCTAAAAGCAGAACCACCGCCATACACCCCAAAAAGCCCAGCTCCTCGCCGATGCTTACAAATATAAAATCGTTGTAGCCGTAGGGCACTATTCCGTTCTGCGTAAGGTCGCCGTTTAAAAGTCCCTGACCCGTAAAGCCGCCGTTGGCAAGCGCCATTCTGCCCCGCCATTGCTGATAACCGATTCCGTTGGTATCCGCATTGAGATCGAAAAGGCTTGTTATTCTCGCCCGCTGGTCGTCGTTCATAACGAAAAAGTAAAATATAGGCGATGCGGCAATCGCGGCGGCAAACGCCGCGGCAAAATACTTCCACGAAACTCCCGCCGCCCAAAGCATAAAGACAACCATAACTGCGAATACCAGAGCCGTTCCGTCGTCGCCCTGTATATGTATAAGCACCACGGGAAAAGCGCCGTGCAGACATACGGGAATCAGATATTTCAGCTTGTTTATATTGGGTTTAATTCTGCTCAAATGCGCGCTGAAGGTGATAATAAAGCAGATTTTTAAAAGCTCGGACGGCTGAAAGGTAGTAATTCCGAGGTCAAGCCACGCCTTATCGTCCGTACCCTCGGGCGCGAAACCGATAAAAAAGGTTAAAATTACGGGTACAAGACCCAAAACCGCCGCTATGTACCAACGCTTTAGGAGCTTCTCATAATCAACAGCGGAGATAACTACCGCGGCGAACGCGCCCATAACCGTGCATAGCAGCTGTATTATAACAGGTCGGTAATTTTCAAGATAATGAGTTGCGGAAAAGACCGCCAAACAGCCGTAAAGACTTGCAAAAATACAAAGAATAAGCAGAATTTTATCGGATTCACGGATAAAATCCGCTATCCTTGCCAAAAAGCGCCGCAATAGCCGCACCCCTTTCTCAGAAAAATAAAAGATAAAGCTTTATGTAATTATTATATTGTATTT
>CABVAD010000146.1 GCA_902496265.1 uncultured Oscillospiraceae bacterium | reverse complement strand
TTCGGCGGGTGTCTCTTTTTCGTTGTATTTGTGATTTTGGTATGATATCATTTTAACTCCGATTTTAAATTATCGGAACTAACTGCAAAATCTATGGTTTCCGATTGTCGTTATAACGGGGCGTGAAAAAATCCATTTGCTTGTGGCGGTACTCGGATTATAGTAATAAATCGCGCCGCCGCTCGGGTCAAGCCCGTTTATAGCGTCCCGCGCGGCGCTGTAGGCGCTGTCCGCCACCGCTTCATAAAACTGCCCGTCGTTAAGGCAAGAAAATGCGCCCTTTTGATAAATGACTCCCGAAAGGGTGTCTGGAAACGAGGGGTGCTCTATGCGATTTAATATAACTGCTCCCACGGCGACCTGCCCTAAGTAGCTTTCTCCCCTCGCCTCCGCCGAAATAATGCGCGCAAGTAAATCGTAATCGGAGGAGGAATATCCGCCGTAGGAATTATTTCCCGACGACACTCCGAGCGCCTTAAGTGTCTTCTCCCCCGCTATTCCGTCGGGCTGAAGCCCGTTATCGCGCTGAAAGCTTATAACCGCCGTGCGGGTTCTTGTGCCGAAAATGCCGTCTACCGTATAATCGTAGTAGCCTTTCTCCTTTAACGCCTGCTGAACCGCGCGAACCTCGTCCGAACGCGACCCGATTTTGGACAGCCCCGCCGCCGAAACGCCGCAAACGCTTAATAACATCGCTAATGTGAGCAAAATTACGAAAACTCGTTTCATTATTACATTCACCCTTTGATACTTACTATCAATATCCTGCCCGACAGCTTAAAAAATATTCTTTTTCAGGCAAAAAATTAAATTTCGTCAAAAATATTATTTATTCACCTCCCCGCTTTGACAAAATATATAAGCATTACGCCGTATAATTAGGGTGAAGAAAAATACGGCGGTGATTTTAATTGAAAGATATTGTAAAAATATCAGGAAGAACGGAAAAATTCAATCACAGGGAGCTGATTGCGGCGGGGGCTACCCACGCTTTAGCGGCGGCGGCGGGCTTTATAGCCGCGCGCGCGGCGGTTGCGGACAAGCTTTTGCCCTTCGGTCTTTCGCTCGCGGCGGGAGCTTCGCTTACATACACCCCCGCGGCGGCAATCGGCGTTTTTTTGGGATACTTTATTCCCGCACTCGACACCGGCGGCTTTCGCTATATAGCGGCAATGCTTGCGATAATCGCTATAAAGCTTTTACTGAGCGGCTATAAGCGGCTGATAGAAAGCCCTGTCTTTTTAAGTGTTATATGTCTGCTTGCAAGCTTTTTGACCTCGGCGGTTACGCTCAGCGGGCTTAACTTCAATTTTCTGAATGTACTTGCCGAAGCTCTCCTTGCGGCAGGCGGAACATTTTTTATTTGCAAATGTTGCCATTCCCTTCCGAAGGCAGTCGGCGGGCTCACCGCGGACGAGCTTGTTTCTCTTTTTGCTTCGCTTAGCATAATTCTGACAGGCATTAACGGCTTTAATTTTAACGGAATTTCGCTCGGCCATATACTGGGCATAACCCTTATTCTTACCGCGGCGAAATACGGCGGTACGCTCTCGGGCGCTGTTTGCGGAACAGCTGTCGCCCTGTCGCTTACGCTAAGCGGCGCATCGGGCGAAATTGCCGTAATTTACGCCTTTATAGGTCTTATTGCGGGAGTATTCGCTTCATTCGGGAAATACGTTCAGGTAGCGGTTCCCCTGATTTTCAGCCTTACAGGCTCTATAACCTCGGGTAATCCGATACTTATTGCCGCGACCGTAATTGAAACGGCGCTCGGCTCTGCGCTGTTTTTAGCGCTGCCAAGACGCCTTAGTGTTCACATAAGCCGCCTTTTTTCGGTATATCCGAAGCTTGTAACACCTGACGGCTTTAAAAAGTCGCTGACTATGCGACTGTACGTAGCTGCAAGCGCGCTGTGCGATGTTTCGGAAACGGTTGAACAGGTTTCAGCAGAGCTTTCAAAAATAAACTCGCCCGATTTCGGCACGGTTATTACCGCTATTGAGCAGGACGCCTGTTCGGGCTGCAAGCTGCGGCTTCATTGCTGGGAAAGCCGACGCGACAGCACGGTAGAGGCAATACTCGGAATGACGAAGGCGGTAAAGGAGGGCAGCCGCACTCCTGAAAACGGCGCTCCCGAGGAGTTTCGCGGCAGATGCCTTAGGGTGTCGCAGGTTGCGAACGCCGCCTATAAGCGGTATTCCGACTACACCTCAAGAATAGCCGCGGAAAACCGCATTGATGAGGTGCGTTCGGTGGTATCCGACCAGTTTGACGGCATATCCTATATGCTTACCGAGCTTGCAAACGACCTTGAAAAGGACGGAAAATTTGATAACTCCACCGCCGAAAAGGCTTCCGCAGCCCTTAAAAATCTCGGTATAAATACCGAAGAATGTACCTGCAAAATCGATAAATTCGGCAGAATGAGCCTTGAAATGAAGGTTAAAAAGCAGCCCGACACGGTTATAAACAAATTACAGGTAATGAAGCTTTTATCGGTCGTATGCGAGCGCGATTTTGACGCTCCGGCAATAAACACGGCTGACGGCAGCACATATATAACCCTTTACGAACACGCCGCAATAAGGGTTGACGTTGGAGCAGAACAAAAATGCGCCTCCGACTCATCTATGTGCGGAGACGCTTATAAATATTTCTTCGACGGCAGAGGTCATTTTATTATGATTCTTTCCGACGGAATGGGTACGGGAGGCAGAGCGGCGGTTGACGGCGCTATGGCTTCGGGGCTTATGAGCCGTCTTATAAAGGCGGGCTTCGGCTATGACTGCTCGCTTAGAATCCTTAATTCCTCAATGCTCTTTAAATCAACCGATGAATCCCTTGCTACCGTGGATATTGCAAGCATTGACCTGTTTACGGGACAGGTTGAACTTTACAAGGCGGGCGCCGCACCGACCTTAATCAGGCGTTCGGGGCGCACGGGAAAGGCTGAAAGCACCTCTCTGCCCGCGGGAATTTTGCGTGAAATAAGCTTTGACAAGGCGGCAGTCAAGTGCAAAATCGGAGACATTGTGGTGCTGATGTCAGACGGCGCCTCGGTTGAGGGAACCGACTGGATAAAGGAAGAAATTGAAAACTGGAGCGACGGCACGGCTGAAGAGCTTGCAGAGCGAATATGCGAGGGGGCTAAACGCCGCCGCAGCGACAACCACCTTGACGATATTACGGTTATGACCGCCATTCTTAAAAAATCCGTATAGAAAAGACTGCCGCATTAAAGCTTTAATCGATATTTCCAAGCTGGCTTAAGGCGTCGGAAATGGTTTTTTCAAGGGCTTCCTTGCCGTATTTATCGACCTCGGCCTTGTTTCTTTCGCCGT
>CABVAD010000145.1 GCA_902496265.1 uncultured Oscillospiraceae bacterium | reverse complement strand
CCGGGGGGCTCTAACATAAAATCGTCCTGCTCAATAAATATTTCCTTCGAAAAAGTAACCGAACGCTTGCCGAGCTCCGGTTTTGCGGGGTTAATGTCAACAGGGATTTCCTCGGTTTTGCTCTCGGGATAATTGTCAATTATAACCTTAAGAGGGCGCAAAACCGCCATTGCGCGCTCGGCGTTTTCATTTAAATAATCACGCACGCAGGACTCAAGCAGGGCGTAATCGATAACGCTGTACGCCTTTGAAACGCCGATTTTTTCAACAAAATCGCGGATTGCCTTTGATGGGTAGCCGCGCCTTCTCATTCCGCAGATTGTAGCCATACGGGGGTCGTCCCAACCCGAAACCAAACCGTCGTTTACAAGCTTTAAGCACTTGCGCTTGCTTGTAAGGGTGTAGTTTACGTTCATACGCGCAAACTCAATCTGTCTTGGCGGGTTAGGAATATCAAGCGCCTCTAAAAACCAGTTGTAAAGCGGGCGGTGATTTTCAAATTCGAGGGAGCAAAGGGAGTGGGTGACCCCCTCCTTAGCGTCGCTTAGCGGGTGGGCGAAATCATACATAGGATAAACGCACCATTTGTCGCCCGTGCGGTGGTGGGTCGCCTTCATAATGCGGTAAATAATAGGGTCGCGCATATTAAGGTTTGAAGAAGACATATCGATTTTAGCCCTCAATACCATAGCTCCGTTATCAAATTCACCCTCGGTCATACGGCGGAAAAGGTCTTTAGTCTCTTCAATTGGGCGGTTTCTGTAGGGGCTTTCCTTGCCCGCTTCGGTCAGCGTGCCGCGCATTTCGCGAATCTCGTCCGCACTGCTTTCGTCAACATAGGCGAGTCCCTTGTCGATTAGCTTTAAGGCGCAGTCGTAAAGGAAATCAAAATAATCGGAGGCGAAATACACATTGTCCCACTTGAAACCCAACCATTTAATATCTTCTTCAATCGCTTCTATATACTCAACGTCCTCTTTTACAGGGTTGGTGTCGTCAAAGCGGAGGTTGCACTTGCCGCCGTATTTCTCGGCAGTTGCAAAATCTATCGTAATCGCCTTTGCGTGACCGATATGCAAATATCCGTTGGGCTCGGGCGGGAAACGGGTCTGGACGTGGGTATAAACGCCCTCCTTTAAATCCTCGTCAATAAAATCGTGTATAAAATTCGAGGGGGCAGAGCTTTCCTCGGGTTTAATTATGTCTGACATAAGAATGACTCCTCATAATGAATTAATCGCAGCGTCAATGCGGGAGATACAGGTGTCATACCCCAAAACCCGCATAATACTGCAAAGGTCGGGGGTGTTGCGCCTGCCTGTCACCGCAATACGCAGTACCGTGCTTAAATCGCCCGCGTGACCCTTAAAGCTTTGGGGGTCTGCCTTGTATTGCTTTGTTTCAGCGGCAAAGCCTATTTCGGGGGCAATTTGCTTTATTCTGTCAAACCACTGCTGTCGGTCGTCCGAAGCGTCATAAACCGTTTTGTATTTCCTAAGAAACTCCGCCGCGTCCGCCGGCGATATATTATCGGGCAGGGTAAAATCAGGACGGTAAAGCTTATCAAAAAAATATGAGAAATACTCCTTTGCCTCGCTCCACTTAGCAATATCCTTACGTGGCTTAGGTACGTCGCGGTCAATAGAGAGCATAGACCTTGTATAATCGGGGTTTTCGGTCAGAATTTCATAGAACTCGGGGTCAAACTCCCTTGCCCAGTCGGTCAATCTGTTGAAAACCGTCTTACTGTCAAGCTTTGAAATGACCGTCTTTGATACGTCATTCAGCTTGTCCGAATCAAAGAGCGCGCCCGAAACGCTCATTTTCTTTAAATTGAATTTGAAATCCTTATAGGACTTATCGGGATTTGCCCTGCGCCAGTCCTCAAAGTCGGAGGCGGCAATGGTCATAAGGTATTCTATAACGCTTTCGCTGTCATACCCCTGTTCGGCGAAGAAATACACCGCCGCCTCGGGGTCCTTGCGCTTGGAGATTTTGCGTTTTGCGCCGTTATCAAGCTTCATAATAGGGGAGATATGCCCGTATTTAGGCGGCTTGAAGCCCAAAAGCTTAAACAGCTGAATGTGCTTCGGAACGGAGGATATCCACTCGTCGCCGCGTAAAACGTGGGTAGTGTGCATTAAATGGTCGTCCACCGCGTGGGCAAAGTGGTAGGTGGGTATGCCGTCCGACTTTAAAATAACAAAATCCTCGTCGTTTTCGGGCATTTCGATTTTTCCCTTAACGCAGTCCTCAAATACTATCCTGTTTTCCTCGTTACCGGGAGATTTAAGGCGGACAACATAGGACTTGCCCTCGCCGATCAAAGCCTTTGCCTCATCATAGGTAATATCGCGGTGCTTTGCCCATTTGCCGTGATAGCCCGTGCGCTCCTTTTGCTCCTCTTGAATTTTGCGCACCTCGTCTAACTCCTCGGCGGTGCAGAAGCAAGGATATGCAAGCCCCTGCTTAATAAGGGACTTTGCATAGGTCTGATAAATCTCGGCTCGCTCGCTCTGCTTATACGGCCCGTACCCGCCCGACTGCTTATCGGCGGTGACAAAGCCCTCGTCAATTTTTATACCGAAACGGTCAAGACCCGAAATTATATCCCGGGTTCCGCCCTCAATTTCACGTTTTTTGTCGGTGTCCTCAATTCTTGTGTAAAATACTCCGCCTGTCGAGGTTGCGGTTATGCGGTTTACAAGGGCGGCAAAAAGCGTGCCTAAGTGCAGATACCCCGTAGGACTCGGGGCGATTCGCGTAACCCTCGCTCCCTCGGGAAGGGCGCGGGGACCGTATAATTCCTCGTAATAATCGGGGGTTTTATCAATATCGGGGAGCAAAAGCTCCGCCATTTTTTCATTGTCGTTCATAGTTCTCTCCTGAAAGCCGTCAGTCGTTCTGCAAAAGCTTGTTAAGCTCGCGCATAAAGGTGTTAATATCCTTAAACTGGCGGTAAACCGAGGCAAAGCGGACATACGCTACCTCGTCAATAGTTTTAAGCTTTTCCATTACAAGCTCGCCGATTTTTTCGCTGCTTACCTCGCGGTCAAGCGAGTTTTGGAGAACGGTCTCGATTTCATCAATCATATTGTCGAGCGTATCGATTGAAACGGGGCGCTTTTCGCAGGCGCGAAGCAAGCCTGTCATAAGCTTATCCCTGTTAAATGTCTCGCGCGATTTATCCTTTTTAATAACGATAATCGGCAGACTTTCAATGATTTCGTAGGTGGTAAAGCGTTTCCCGCACTTTAGACACTCGCGGCGTCGGCGTATTCGCTGACCCTCGTCGGTCGGTCTTGAATCAATTACCTTGCTTTCTTCAAATCCGCAAAAAGGACATTTCATAACG
>CABVAD010000144.1 GCA_902496265.1 uncultured Oscillospiraceae bacterium | reverse complement strand
CTCCTTACTTACCTGCAACGCTGTTGTAAAAGTCGAGCGCCGCAAAGCGGTGGTCGGTCTGCACGGTGATATATTTTCCCGTGATTTCGGAAAGTCGGTTTGCGCTGTCATTCGGAATCGTAAAGGAATAAAGCCGTGAAAATTCCGAATAAACGATATGCCGCATTGCGGAAAGCATGGTACGGTCAAGCAGCGTAAATCCGCCCGTTTCCCCCTTGCAGTCGGCACATAAAAGCTTCCCGCCCGAAATATCAAAATACATTATATCGTCCTCAAATTTTCCGCAGCCGTCACAGGCGACAAGGTTGGGCATAAAGCCCGCAATAGCGGCGGCTCGAAGCTCGGTTACCGCCTTAATAAGTGGCGGATAGCGATTTTCCTTTGTTAAAAAATGCAGGGAATTGAGTATCAGCCGTAAAAATTCGCCGTCGGGTATACCCGAGGCTACTATTACGCCGCACAGCTCGCAAAAATACTGGGCTAACGCCAGCACGTCTATTTCGCTTCCTGCGCCGAAAAATAGGCGGATCGGAGCCGCCTCGTAGATTTTATAGGTGTCCTTTTTTTTAAGAATTGTAAAGCTCCCATATGTAAGCAGCGAGGTCGCCGCGCCCTTTTTGGATTTAATCGACTTAGCGCCCGCTGCAAACGCGCGGATTATACCGTAATCCCGCGTGAAGAGAGTAACCAGACGGTCATTCTCCCCCACGTTCATTTCCTTTATCACCAAAGCCTCCGTTGTAAAGCGGGCTCCTGTTTCCTTCACCTGTTTCGTTCTCCTTACGCGTGCTTACAAAGGTCAGATAATCGTTGATACTGCCGCTTTTTAAAAAATTATTCCATAGGTTTTTGTTTTCCATTTTATATTCCCGCCTATCGTAAAAGATAACATTAAAAGTGTTCTCTTTTACTGCGGACATTATAATAGGAAATTATAGTAAAGATTTTTTAATCAAGCCCGAAGGTATGGATTAGCCCTTCTCGGTTTCTCCAGTCCTCCTTAACCTTTACCCAAAGCTTGACCGAGGCGCGTATCCCGAAAAATTCCTCAATATCGCGCCGCGCCAGCGTACCGATTTTTTTAAGCACCCTGCCGCCCTTGCCGATAATAATACCCTTGTGCGACTCTTTTTCGCAGATAATTGTCGCCTCCACCTCAACAATAGGCTCGCCCTCCGAGGTGTCGCGCTCAACAAAGCGTTCGAGGTCAACCGCAATACCGTGCGGCACTTCTTTATCGAGACTTCTAAGCAGCTTTTCCCTGATCATTTCGGCAACCATAACCTTCTCAGGCTGGTCGGTTATATCGCCGTCTCCGAAATAATGGGGAGAGGGCTTGGAAAACCTATAAAGCTCGCTTAAAAGCAAATCAACTCCGTCGCCTGTTTTCGCCGAAAGCGGAACAACGGCGTCAAAATCAAACTCCCTTGTGTAAAGGGTGATAAGGGTTAACAGCGCTTCCTTTTTTTCGAGCATATCGATTTTATTGATAACAAGCACCGCCCGAAGCTTTCTTCTTCGAAGCTCCTTAATAAGCTCCGATTCGGCGGGCGGCAAACCCGCTTCAAGGCTGAATTTAGGCGATGCCTCGACTACAAGCACGGCGGCATCAACGTCCGCCATACCGTCCCCCACAGCCTTGTTCATATTTTTATCCAGCATATTGCGGGGCTTGTGAAAGCCGGGGGTATCGATAAAGACAAGCTGATCCGCACCCTTGGTCAGAATTCCCGTAATTTTGGTGCGGGTGGTCTGCGGCTTGTCCGAAACAATAGCCACCTTTTGACCTAAAATTCGGTTCATCAATGAAGATTTTCCGACATTCGGTCTGCCGATAATAGTAATAAAAGCCGATTTTTCTTCCATCGAAATTTCCTTTTTACTTTTTATGTATCAGAGCTTATTTATTGCAAGACCCAGAGCGTCAAGCACCTGTTCTTCCTTCTCCCGCATTATGGTTTTTTGAAGCCCGCCCTGCTCGTGATCATAGCCTAATAGATGGAGCATTGAATGAACGGTCAGGAAAGCTACCTCGCGCTCGATACCGTGACCGTAAAGGTCGGCCTGCGAAAGGGCGTGTTCAACCGATATTACAATATCTCCGAGCATTTTAGCGCCCGTCTCGGGATTCTCGTCATAAACGCCGTTTTCGCCGAGCGGAAAGGAGAGAACGTCGGTAGACGCGTCAATATCTCTGAACTGCCTGTTCATTTCCCTTATCATTTCATCATTTACCAGGGTGACGTTTACCTCCGCGGACTCCTCAAAGCCCTCAAGCTTCAGGGTCGCGGTGCAGGCCTTTCTGATAAGCAGACGCGTACCCGTGGGAAGCTTGATTTTTTTCTGATTGTCTGTGATATTTACTTTTACACTCATTTCTTTTCAGCACTTCTTTCATAAGCTTTTATAATTTCCTGAACAAGGCGGTGTCGGACAACATCACGCCCCGTCAGGTAATGAATTGCAATATCGTCAATATTTTTAAGAATCCTTACGGCGTCCTTAAGACCCGAGCGTTTGCCGTCAGGCAGGTCAATCTGAGTAATGTCTCCCGTGACAACGGCCTTTGAATTAAAGCCCAAACGGGTTAAAAACATCTTCATTTGCTCGGTGGTGGTGTTTTGTGCTTCGTCAAGAATAATAAAGCTGTCGTCAAGGGTTCTTCCCCGCATATAGGCAAGCGGCGCCACCTCAATATCCCCGCGCTCCTGACATTTTTGGAAATTCTCCGCTCCCATCATATCAAAAAGCGCGTCGTAAAGCGGTCTTAGATACGGGTCAACCTTTTGCTGCAGGTCTCCCGGAAGAAAGCCGAGCTTTTCGCCCGCCTCTACCGCGGGGCGGGTAAGAATTATTCGGTTAACCTCCTTGGCGCGGAAGGCGCTCACCGCGCTCGCCACGGCAAGGTAGGTTTTTCCCGTTCCCGCCGGGCCGACGCCTATTGTCACGGTATTTTTCTTTATAGCGTCTATATACTGCCTTTGACCTATGGTTTTAGGCTTAACGGGCTTTCCCTTTGAAGTGATACAGACACAGTCCGCATCTGTAACGGCGCTTATTTTTCCGTCTTCTCCGTCCTCAACAAGCGCCGCAACGTAATTAATGCTCTGCTCGGTTATCTGCTCGCCCTTGTTTATCATAGCAAGCAGCCCCTCGACCGTGCGCGTAGCAAGCATAACGTCGGTGACCTCGCCTTTAATTTTTATCTGACTGCCGTGCGAGGTTATAACCACCCTGTATTTCTTCTCTATACGCTTTATGTTCTCGTCAAAATTCCCGAACAGATTTACAATCTGTTCGATACGTTCAATATCAACCGTCTGTTCGAACAAGCCCTGCGCTCCTTATTTTTCCCAAAT
>CABVAD010000143.1 GCA_902496265.1 uncultured Oscillospiraceae bacterium | reverse complement strand
TTATAATAATTGGAATATAAGCTTTTATGCAATATAAAATCCCCTGATGACGTAAAAAAGCTGAATGAAGCTCAAATATCGCTTTTGTGCGAGGAAATACGCGACTGTATCGTTTCGACCGTTGCTAAAAACGGCGGGCATTTAGCCTCCAATTTAGGCGCGGTTGAGCTTACCGTGGCGCTCCACAGGAGCTTTTCCTCCCCCGATGACGCTATTATTTTCGACGTCGGACATCAGTGCTATACCCATAAGCTTTTGACGGGACGGTTTGACAGATTTTCAACCCTACGCACCGAAAACGGCCTTTCGGGCTATATGAAGCCCTCGGAGAGCGAGCATGACCCCTTTATAACGGGTCACAGCAGTAACTCTATTTCCGCGGCATACGGCATTTACCGAGCGAAAAGGCTGACGGGAGAGAACGGAACGGCGGTCGCCGTAATAGGAGACGGCGCGCTGACGGGCGGTATGGCATATGAGGCGCTGAATAATGTCGGGAGCGGAAGAAATAATTTTATCGTTGTGCTTAACGACAACAAGATGTCGATTTCACGAAATGTCGGCGCGCTTGCCCGCAGTCTTACCAAAATGCGGAACAAGCCGCACTATCATCATTTTAAATTCAAAATCAGCCGCTTTCTTTTAGCCATTCCCGTTATAGGAAATCCGCTTAATAACCTTGTTTATACGATCAAAGAAGATATAAAGGGGCTTGTTTATAAAAATAATTTTTTTACGGCGCTGGGCTTTAACTATTTAGGACCTGTGGACGGGCATAACGTAAAGGCTATGGAACAGCTTTTCGAGGTTGCAAAAACCTATTCCCGTCCCTCTCTTATTCACGTTATAACAACTAAAGGTAAGGGCTATTCCTACGCCGAGTCCTCGCCTAAGAGCTATCACGGCGTTTCCCCCTTTGATATAGACAAGGGTACTACCGACAGCGGAAAGGTCACTTTTTCTGATGTTGCGGGAGCGGCGCTCTGCTCCCTTGCCGAGAAAGACCCGAAAATTTGTGCTATAACCGCCGCTATGACCTCGGGAACGGGACTTACCGCGTTTGCGGGAAAATATAAAAGCCGATTTTTTGACGTGGGCATTGCCGAACAGCACGCAGTCACCTTTGCGGCGGGACTGGCAAGTGCGGGAATGAAGCCGTTTTTTGTCGTTTATTCCTCCTTCCTTCAGCGCGGCTTTGACCAGGTGATTCACGATATTGCGATAGGCGGCTTCCCCGTAAGACTGCTTATAGACCGTGCGGGAATAGTCGGCGAGGACGGCGAGACCCATCAGGGCGTTTTTGATGTGCCGTTTCTTACTTCTGTGCCTAATATGACGGTATATTCGCCCTGCTATTACAAGGAGCTTGAAAAGGATATTAAGCGAGCCGCCGAAGACGACGGAATTTGCGCCATACGCTATCCGCGCGGTTGTGAAAAGGAAGAACCTGACGGCGATTTTTCCTGTGATTACACACTTATTAAGGGAGAGGGAGAAAAGCTTATAATAACCTACGGCAGACTTTTTTCCGACGCGCTTGAGGCGAAGAAAAAACGTCCCGATTTGAATATTTTAAAGCTTAATAAAATTTATCCGATAAGCGATCAATGCTTCTCGGAAATTAAGGGCTATTCCGAGGTTCACTTCTTTGAAGAGGGCATAAAAAACGGCGGAATAGGCGAGCTTTGCGCGGCAAGGCTTTTGGAGGACGGTTTTTCGGGCAGATACAAAATTCACGCGATAGACGGAAAATTTGTTCCCTGCGCGGCGGTTTCCTCCGCGATAAAATCAAACGGACTTGATTCGGAAAGTATGCTAAGGGCGGTAGATAACAGTAATGAGCGAAAAGCAGAGACTTGATGTTGCGCTTGCCGAGCGCGGTTTAGCCGAAAGCCGCGAAAAGGCAAAGGCACTTATTATGGCGGGTATAGTTTATGTCAATAACCAAAAATCCGACAAGGCGGGCAATACCGTAAAGTCTGATGATATTATCGAGGTACGGGGCGAGACCCTAAAATATGTAAGCCGCGGGGGACTGAAGCTTGAAAAAGCGATTAAAAGCTTTGATATTTCGCTTGACGGTTTAATTTGCGCCGATATAGGCGCGTCAACGGGCGGCTTTACCGACTGTATGCTTATGAGCGGGGCAAGCAAGGTTTATGCGATTGATGTCGGCTACGGTCAGCTTGCATGGAAATTGCGCACCGACAGCCGCGTTATAAACCTTGAACGCACAAATTTCCGATATGTCACACGCGAGCAGGTGCCCGACCTATTGGACTTTGCCTCGGTCGATGTTTCCTTTATATCGCTTTACCATATTTTCCCGGTGCTCCGCACCCTTTTAAAGGACGGCGGCAGGGCGGTATGTCTTATAAAGCCCCAGTTTGAGGCGGGAAAGGAAAACGTCGGTAAAAAGGGGGTCGTGCGGGATAAAGCGGTGCATATCGCGGTTATTGAAAAAATAGTGACGCTCATATACGAAAATAAATTTTCGCTTTTGGGACTCGACTTTTCACCGATAAAGGGACCCGAGGGCAATATTGAATATCTGTGCTTTATAGAAAAAAACGATAATCCCGAAAATTGCTGTGAAATAACGGCGGAGAATCTGGTGGAGGACTCTTATAAAGCACTTAAGGAGGCGTGAGAATATGAAGGTAGCGGTTTTACCTAATCTTGATAAGCGCGGCTCAGCCGAGGTGGTGGAAAAGCTCGGCGTTATACTTAAAAACGAGGGAATAGAAAGCTATCTCCCCGATAATATCGCGGGAGCGGACTTTATGCACCTGCCAGAGGAACAGCTTTACAAAATCGCTGATGTTATTATTACTATAGGCGGCGACGGCACGATAATCCGCTACGCAAAGCGCGCCGCGTTTGAGGGTAAGCCCGTTCTCGGAATAAACGCGGGGCGAATGGGCTATCTTGCAAATATCGAGCAGAACGAGCTGGGTCTGCTTTCAAAGCTTAAAACGGGCGAGTATTTTGTCGAAAACCGTATGATGCTCTCTGTAAGCGTGGTCGAAAACGGAAAAAAGCTTGCTGAATACAACGCCCTTAACGACGCGGTCGTGACAAGCGGCTTTATTTCAAGAATTATCGATATTTCGGTTGCCGTCGGAAAGGATTATATCAACTACCGCGCGGACGGACTTATAATCTCCACCCCGACAGGCTCTACCGCCTATTCAATGTCGGCGGGAGGACCGATAATAGACCCGCTTACCCAGAATATGTGTATAACACCTATTTGCTCCCATTCACTTTCGGCAAAGCCTATTTTATTAGGCACGGAAAATACCGTTAAATTAAAAGCGTACTCAAAAAAACGCACCGATATTTTTTTAACGGTGGACGGCAGAAAGGTAAGTGCGATTCGTCCTTATACCGATATATATATTAAAAAATCAAGGCAGACCGCAAAGCTTTTACGGCTTAACGACAGGTCGTTTTACAAGACGCTTTCTATTAAATTCAGAGAC
>CABVAD010000142.1 GCA_902496265.1 uncultured Oscillospiraceae bacterium | reverse complement strand
AATAATAAAAATTTTAAAATTACAAGGAATGATTTTCCAATGAGGCTTCCGGATTATTTTATTGCCGCAGGCTATGAGTACGCAGACATTGAGCATTTTGTTGCTGCTCCGCTTTTCAGAAAGAAGTTTACGGCGCGGGAAACCGATAAGGCCGAAATTTTAATAGGCGCGGCGGGCTTTTACAAGCTTTTTGTTAACGGCAAGGATGTTACGAAAGGCGAGCTCGCACCTTATATCAGCAATCCTGATGAACTTGTGTATTACGACCGTTATGATGTGAGCGAATGTATAAAAGACGGCGAAAACATTATCGCTGTCTTGCTTGGTAACGGTTTTCAGAATAATCCCGGCGGGGCTATATGGAAATTCCAAAAAGCCCCGTGGCGCGGCGCGCCCAAATTTGCAATGCGTCTTAGTATGACATCAGTCGACGGCGGTATAACCGAGCTTGAAAGCGACGAAAGTGTTAAAGTATGTCCGTCGCCGATACTTTTTGACGACTACCGCTGCGGAGAGTATTATGATGCACGACTTGAAATTCCCGATTTCCATTCTGTCGATTTTGACGATACCGAGTTTAAAAACGCAATAAGGGTAAAGGCTCCTCGCGGCGAAAAAAGGCTCTGCACCGCCGGCCCTGTCCGAGTTTATGCGGAGTTAAAGCCGGTAGCTGTTACCCGTCAGGAAAACGGCTGGCTTTACGATTTTGGGGAAAATAATTCGGGCGTTTGCCGAATTTCGGTCAACGCAAGCAAAGGGCAGAAAATAACCCTCCGCTACGGCGAGTGGTTAAAAGACGGTAAGCTTTGCCTTGACAATATCCGTTTTCAGCAGCAAAGCGATTTACAAAAGGATTTTGTCCAGAAAAGCGAATATATCTGCAAGGAGGGCAAACAGACCCATACTCCAAGCTTTATTTACAACGGCTTCCGTTATGTATTTGTTGAGGGCATAACCGAGGAACAGGCGACCGAAGACCTGCTTACCTACCTTAAAATGAGCTCACTTAAGGAAAACGCGGGAAAATTCACCTGTTCCGATGATGTTATTAATAAAATACAGGAGATAACGGTTCGCTCGGACATTTCTAATTTCAACTATTTCCCGACCGACTGCCCCCAGAGGGAAAAGAACGGCTGGACTGCCGATGCGTCCCTTTCTGCCGAGCAAATGCTGTTAAATCTGTATCCCGAAAAATGCTACAAGGAATGGATGCGGAATATTTATAAGGCGTTGAATGACAAGGGTCAGCTGCCGGGTATAGTTCCGACAGGCGGCTGGGGATATCATTGGGGCAACGGTCCCGCTTGGGACAACGTTATTATAAATCTTCCGTATTACACCTATATTTACCGCGGAGATAAGGAGATTTTAGAGGAACTGTCAACTCCGCTTATGCGTTATCTTAATTACCTGTTTTCACGGCTTGACGAAAATGGGCTTATGGAGATAGGTCTCGGGGATTGGTGTCAGCCCGGTCGAAACGAAGGTGATTATGAAACTCCGCTTGTCGTAACCGATACGATTCTTACCTATGATATAGCAACAAAAGCGGCGTTTGTTTATGATGTTTTAGGACAAGAACCGCAAAGGCAGTTTGCCCTCGCACTGTCTCAAAGGGTAAAAGCCGCCTTCAGGGAAAACCTTTTGGATAAGCAAAGCGGGGCTGTTAAGGGCAACACCCAGACAGGGCAGGCTATGGCTATATTCTACGGTCTGCTTACCGATGAGGAGAAGCCGAAGGCGTTCAATCTCTTGCTTAAATACATAGAAGCAGCTGACGGTCATTTCAATACAGGCGTTTTAGGCGGAAGGGTTATATACCGTGTGCTTGCAGAGAACGGCGAGGTGGATTTGGCTTACAATATGATAGTCCGCCCTGATTATCCCTCCTACGGTAACTGGGTAAAGCGCGGAGCCACTACCCTTTGGGAGGGCTTTTACCCCGAAAACGGCAGGGTTTTATCCCTTAACCACCACTTCTGGGGAGATATTTCGGCGTGGTTTTACACCTATCTTGCGGGAATGAGAATTAACCCGACAGGGAAGGACGTGGCAAATGTTGACATTATGCCGTTTTTCCCCGAAAAGCTTAATAGCGTAAGCGCCTATCACGATTTAAGGGACGGCAGAATTTCGGTCAATTGGGAGCGCACAAACGAACGGAGTATCACATTAAAAATTGAATCTGCGGAGAAGCTACACGGCAAAATTGTTTTACCCGAAGGCTTTATTTTCGCCGACGGCTCTAAAGAAAAAGAACTTGCAAGCGGAGAATATATCTTAATAAATACCTGATATGCTAAGGATAGTTAAGCAATGAATACAGGGCAGGGGACATTTCTCTGTCCTGTTTATGCTGAATTTGAAACAAAATATATTACGTATCCCTGTGGTATGAGCAACACGGTATTTGTACCTACAGAAGAACAATGGCAGGGAATAATACCGATGCATACAAAAGAGAACGGCAAAAGCGGCGTTTTTGAAATGAAAGAGGGAGGCATTTTTGAAAATGTTCCTGTGACTCATTACTTAGGCGGCGCGGGGCTTATTTCCTCGCTTGACGATTACACCGCATTTGCTAAAATGCTATTAAATAGGGGCGAAATCAACGGAAACCGAGTTATTTCCGAAAAAGCCGTTAAACTTATTTCCACTCCTCAGGTGTCGGAGAGTATAATGCCGGGCAATGAGCGCTGGGGGCTTGGCGTGCGTGTAATAACAAGCGATAATTATAAGTATTTGCCTGTAGGAGCGTTTGGCTGGAGCGGAGCTTACGGCACACATTGTTGGATTGACCACATAAATTCTATTGCCGCTGAATATATGAAAAATTCAATGTATGACAGCGGCTCGGGTGCGGTAACTGCGGCGAAATTTGAAAAAGATGTTTTCAACTCGTTTAATTAAGCAAGGAGTATTCGTAATTAATAATTAAAGCATATGAGAGGAACATTTATAATTCACCTTGATTATTTTATATCCGCAGGCTATAAATACGCGGATATAGAACATTTTGTTGCGGTTCCGTTCCTTAGACATAAATTCACTAAGGCAAAAAACAGCTAAGGCTGAAATTTTTATGGGCGCGGCTGGCTTTTTGTAAACGGCAGTGATATTAAAATGGCGAGCTTTTGCCGTATATAAGCAATCCCGACGACCTTGTTTATTTTGACAGCCATGAAGTTAGCAATTATATTAACAAGGGCTTGATAATGTGGGGGAGGTTAAGAACTTCTCCTATGGCACCGAAAGACAGCTTGCCGAGTGCGAGTATTTTAAAACCGTAAAGCTCGACCTTGACGGCGAAAAGGAGATAAACATCGAAAGCGGCTTTGTGTCACTACTTGTATTAAGCAGAGAAATAACAGTAAAATATGACGGCGATGAAGTGAAAGCCAAGAAGGGCGGAAGTATTCTTATTCCGCAGGGCTTAAAGGTATTACTAAGCGGTATAGCAGAGGTTATTTACACTGAATAGAAATATGAATAAAAGCAG
>CABVAD010000141.1 GCA_902496265.1 uncultured Oscillospiraceae bacterium | reverse complement strand
CTCCCTTAATACAAAAAAGAAGCTTTCGGGTATACTTATTGATTTGATTAAGGAAGGCAGACTTGACAACCGAAATCAGGTAATAAGATATCTTTCGGATACAATCAAAAACTCGCTTATGGGTATTCTGGAACGAATCAAACAGTAAACGGAATATAGTTTTATTACATAAGGAACGCCCCGACATAATGTCGGAGCGTTACCAATAGCGGTTTTTTAAAGTATAATCAGCTCTTTTTTGCTCTCGGTAATATCCTCACAGCCGTTTTCGGTCACAATAACCATATCCTCAATTCTGACCCCGAACTCGTTTTCAATATAAATTCCCGGTTCTGCCGTCATTATCATTCCCTTTTCCATCACCGTTTCGCAGACGGTATTGCAGGCGGGATTTTCGTGTATTTCTATTCCGACGCTGTGACCGAACCCGTGACCGAAGCAGCCGCCGTAGCCCGCCTTAGCTATAATATCCCGCGCGGTACGGTCAACCTCCTTACAGATAACACCCGGCCTTATAAAATCAATCGCCGCCTGCTGGGCGCGAAGCACAAGGCTGTAAACCTCCTTTTGCTTAATGCTTACCTTTCCGACCGCGACGGTGCGGGTCATATCCGAACGGTAGCCGCCGCAAACCGCGCCGAAATCCATTGTGACAAAATCGCCTTTTTCTATCCTTTTATCGGTCGGAACTCCGTGCGGCATTGAGGAATTTTTGCCCGAAACCACTATAAAATCAAAGGCAACACCCTCGCTGCCGAGCCGCCGCATAAAAAACTCCATATCAAGCATAATCTCTCGCTCGGTTCGTCCGACGCTTATATTTTCAAGAATATAAGAGAAGGTCTCGTCGGTCATTTTCTGCGCTTTCTTGATAAGCGATATTTCCTCAGCCGATTTAATACTGCGCTGTTTTGTAATAAGTCTCTGCAGTTTGTCGTCCGAGCTGAAAGCAAAATCGGGAAGTCTTTTTTCAAGGGACGAAAAAGCGGAAAGGCTTACGGTATCGGTTTCAAGACAGACTGTTTTTATTCTCTGCGAGGTAAAAAACTCCCCTAACTGCTTTGAAAAATTCTTTAACAGAACTACCTCACAGCTTTCAACCGTCCTTTTCGCCTTTTCAAAATAGCGGAAATCGATTAAAAAAACCGCCTTTTTTCTTGTGACCGCGACATACCCTGCGGACGAAGCGAAGCCCGTATAATAAAGCCTGTCCGCGTCCGACGAGATAAGCGCCGCCTCCCCTTCCTTCAAATTACTCTGTAAAAGCTCAATTCTTTTCCTAATCATTTGTATTTCCTCTTTTCTTAAACTCCCGCATTTTCCGCGCCGCAGTATCGCCTAACATAAGCACGGCGAAAACGTTTACGCAAAGCATAATTCCGTTAAAAAACGCCGAAAGCCGCCACGCCGTATCCACCCTGCAAACCGATCCTATAATACAAAAAATCGGATAAATAAAGGTAAATGCGCGCTCGCCTTTTTTCCCGAAGAGAAAGCCCGAGCAGGCGACGCCGTAAAGCCCCCAGCCGATAACGCTCGAAAGCCCGAAAAGGCACATCATAAGGGCAAGAAGTATAAGCGCGCTTTTTCCGTACACGCAAGAAAGCGCGCCCGCCGCAAGCTCGGTCGAGGCGGTTTTTCCGTATTCTATATTAACTCCGCTGCAAAGAATTGTCAATGCGGTAAGGGTGCATATTACTACAGTATCCGCAAAAACCTCAAAAATTCCGTAAAGACTCTGCTTTACACCCTCGTTTTCAAGAGCCGACGCGTGAGCGATAGCCGAGGTGCCGAGTCCCGCCTCGTTTGAAAAAACGCCGCGCGAAGCGCCCGTTACCGCCGCCGTAATGAAAGAGCCAATCGCGCCGCCTGTCACCGCCGAGGGCTTAAACGCACCCTCAAATATCATTCCGAAAACCCGCGGCAGAGTGTTAATATTCACCGCTATAACACCGAAGGTCATAATAATATAAATCAGTGCCATCAAAGGAACTATTTTTTCGGTAAATTTTCCGATACGTTTTACGCCGCCTATTATAACCGCGGCGGTCGCCGCAGCGAAGATTATTCCGAATACAAGCTTTACGCCCGTTCCCGCGTTTAGCGAGGCTATCGCCGAACCTGTTTGGGTGACGTTGCCGCTGAAAAAGGCGGAAAATATACCCGCGATACTGAATATTCCCGCCAACGGTGCGGCGGCCCTCGGAAGACCGTTTTTTATGTAATACATAGGTCCGCCTACCGAACCGCCCTCCTTTTTCTCGCTGAACCTGAGCGCTAAAATAATTTCGGCGGACTTTACGACCATTCCCGCAAGGGCGCTTATCCACATCCAGAAAACCGCGCCCGCGCCGCCCAATGCCAGCGCCCCCGCAACCCCCGCTATATTCCCTGTTCCGACGGTTGCCGAAAGCGCGGTACACGCCGCCTGAAAGGGACTTATACCGTCCTTTGTCTTTTTTCGCGAAAGCATACCGCCGAGAGCGTGTTTAATCGAAAACGGCAAAAGCTTAAACTGAAAAAAGCCGCTTTTTACCGTCAAATATATGCCGCAAATTATAAGAAAGGCAAAGGGCAGCATACCCGAAATTAAATTTTCAGAAAACACAAATATCTGCTTCACAAAATCCCCGTCCCGTTCAATAAAGGATATTAAATTTCGGAGGAATTTATGAATAACAATTATTTTTTACCGAAAACTTTTAAATTGCTTGCTTTTTGACGCAAAATTGCTTAAAATAGAATAAGAATATATTTCTTGGAGGTCTGTTTATGCCGACAAACGAAAGCTATAAAATCCGCACCAAGCGTAATAATCTTTATCTGCGCATTACAAAGGGTCATTTTGCCACCAGCCACAGCCATATTAATTACTATATTGATGTGACCGCGCAAAAAACCCGTCTTTCCGAGGCAAAGGCGGTTGCAGAAGAGTTGCTCACCTATTATCACCACAACACTATTATTGACACTATACTCTGCCTTGACGGCACGCAGGTAATAGGCACCTGCCTTGCCGAGGCGCTGACTAAGGACGATTTTTCAAATATGAATGCCCACCAGACGATTTATGTCGCAACCCCTGAGCATACAACGGGCAGTCAGCTTATTTTCCGCGACAACACCTCATCTATGATTCGCGGCAAGCACGTACTTATTTTGGAGGCTTCGATTTCCACAGGCTACACCGCTCAGGCGGCTGTAGAGGCGGTCAAGTACTACGGCGGAGATGTTGTGGGGATTTCGGCGATTTTCTCAACGGTGGACTCCTTTGGCGGATTCCCTGTTTATTCTGTATTCAATCCCAACGATCTGCCCGATTACCAAAGCTTTCCCGCCCACGAATGTCCGATGTGCCGCGAGGGCAAAAAGCTTGACGCGCTTGTAAATGGCTTCGGTTATTCTAAAATTTGATTTTCGTTTGTCTCTCCTGTCCGAAAAAGAACTGGTGAGAAACCCTTGATTTTACTGGGTTTTTCCCAGTTTTTCTTTACAAATTAATT
>CABVAD010000140.1 GCA_902496265.1 uncultured Oscillospiraceae bacterium | reverse complement strand
AATGCATCTGATGTAAAAATGAGCCCTGCAAAACTGCAGAGCTTATTTTTTAACCTATTAAATCAAATCACGTTTTTCGCCTTTAACACAGAGCGAATAATTACCGCTTTTAAGGGTATAGACAAGGTCATCAATGCTTTCTATCGGCTTTTCGGTGAATATTCCCGACAGCCCGATACGTCCGTCGCCCGCGTTGTGAATATCGCCGCCCGATGTCATTATTTTGTTGTATTTCACGGCATAGTCATATGCCTTTAGATTTTCCCCGTCATAATTGCAGGAATTAAAAATCTCTGCACCGTCGGCGCAATATAACTCTGGCTTTACGGAACGGTCGTTATATTCGCGGTCCCTGAACGGGTGTGCCTGAACAACCAGACACCCCGCGCTCTGCAACACCTTGCACATATCCTCTATGGGCATACCTTCGATTTCGGGGTGGTCATAGAGAAATTCCCTATGAAGTCCGTAAAAAAGTATATCGTGACCGCCCGCATAGGAGTACTCCGCGCCGAAAAACGCCCTGAAGCTTTCATACTCCTCCGCCGCCCTTGCGGCGCGCTCATAAGCGGTATAATACATATCTACCCTTTCACGCCACGGAAGCTCGCGCGGAATGGGCGTACCGTTACAGCCGCAGATAAAATGGTCGGTAACAACAATCCCGTTATATCCCTTTTCGGCGTAAGCCTTAACCTGCTCCTCGGGAGTGCTTACTCCGCAACAGCTGCAGGCGCTCGTATGAACGTGCAAATCGTATTTATACATACCGAATCCTCAAACCTTTTAATAAAGCTTAAGCTTCCATTATAGCGCGGAAGTCCTCGCCCGAAATCTTTTCCTTGTCAAACAGTACCTTTGCAACCTCGTGAAGCTTAGGCATAGCGCTGTTCAAAAGCTCAAGCGCCTTCTTGTACTGGGTCATAACAACCGACTCGATTTCCTCGTCGATTACCGCGGCGGTCTTCTCTGAATAGTTTGGCGTTGAAGAGAAATCACGTCCTAAGAAGACCTCGTTATCGTCGTGGCCGTAGGTTACAAGCCCTAATTTATCACTCATACCGAACTTTGTGACCATCTTGCGCGCCAAGTCGGTTGCTCTTTCAATATCGTTGGACGCGCCTGTGCATACGTCGTTCTGGGTCAGCTGTTCAGCCGCTCTGCCGCCTAAAAGCGAGCAAATCTGCTCTAACATCTGATTTTTAGAGGTATGACCCTTTTCGTCAACGGGTAGATACATAGTGTAGCCCGCCGCCATACCGCGCTGAATAATCGAAATCTGGTGAACCGGGTCTTGGGTCGGCAGGAAGTAAGAAACAACCGCGTGACCCGCCTCGTGATAGGCGGTCACCATCTTATCCTTATCCGAAACGATATGAGACTTCTTCTCTGCTCCCATTACAACCTTAATTGTAGCCTCCTCGATTTCCTCTTGGGTAATCGCCTTTTTGCCGTGTCGAACCGCAAGCAAGGCAGATTCGTTTAAGAGGTTTGCAAGATCCGCGCCCGTAAAGCCCGAGGTGGATTTTGCGATTGTGGCAAGGTTTACATCAGGTCCTAACGGCTTTCCTCTTGAGTGAACCTTTAATATTTCCTCTCTGCCCTTTACGTCGGGGTAGTTTACTGTAATCTGACGGTCGAAACGGCCGGGTCTTAACAGCGCCTTGTCGAGAATATCGGGGCGGTTTGTCGCCGCCATTACGATAACTCCCTCATTAGCGCCGAAGCCGTCCATTTCAACAAGCAGCTGGTTTAAGGTCTGCTCGCGCTCGTCGTGACCGCCGCCAAGACCCGCACCGCGCTGACGGCCGACCGCATCGATTTCGTCAATAAATACGATTGCGGGGGCTTCCTTTTTAGCCTCTCCGAATAAATCACGCACGCGCGACGCGCCCACGCCGACAAACATTTCAACAAAATCCGAGCCCGAAATCGAGAAAAACGGTACTCCCGCCTCGCCCGCAACAGCGCGCGCAAGCAAGGTTTTACCCGTTCCCGGAGGGCCTACAAGCAAAACTCCCTTGGGTATCTTAGCGCCAAGCTCATTGTACTTTTTCGGGTCTTTGAGGAAATCGACAATCTCAGCCATTTCCTCCTTTTCCTCGTCCGCGCCCGCAACGTCGGCAAAGGTGGTTTTCTTTCTGCCGTCGTCCTTTCGCACCTTCGCCTTTCCGAAGCCCATGGTCTTGTCCGCGCCCATAGAAGCGTTCATACGCCTCATTATGAAGACCCAGAAAAGCACCATAATGCCTATCATAAGAAGCGTCGGCAACAGGTTCATCAGCCACGCCGCCTGACCGCCCGACTTATAATCGTACTTGATGATTTTATCGGTACCGTTGTTTTCCTCATTGATTTTCATAACGGCTTCGTTAACGTCATTGTAGAAAATCGAGGGGTCTGCTACGGTGTAGCGGTATTTTTTGCCGTCGTCGCGCTTTGTGTAAACAAGCTCGCCGCTGTAAAGGTTAAGCTGAAATTCGGAAATCTCATTATCCTTTACCATATCGACAATTTCATAATACTTTGTTTCAACCGTGTTTTTGGAAAGATAGGAAACCGAAAGTATAGCCATAATGAAAACAATAGGTATTCCTATAAACAAAAGCACATTTTTCAAATTCTTGTTCAAGGGGGTCTGCTCCTTTCCTATTTGTCAGCGTAAACCTTTGGCGATAAAACACCGACATAAGGCAAATTTCTGTATTTTTCGTTATAATCAAGACCGTAGCCTATAACAAACTCATCAGGTATAACCTTTCCGACATAATCGGCTTTAATATCCGCCTGTCGGTTGGCGGGCTTGTCGAGAAAAGCGCACACCTTAATGCTGGCGGCATTCCTGTCAAGCAGGACGTTTTTAAGGTAGGCAAGGGTTATTCCCGAATCGAGAATATCCTCAACTAAAAGAATATCACAGCCGTCGGGGTCGATATCAAGATCCTTTTTAAATTTAACAACGCCTGTGGTTTTAGTGCCGCTGTAGGACGACACCGCCATAAAATCGATCTCACAGTCGCAGGTAATACTTCGCATTAAGTCCGCCATAAAGACCACGGCGCCCTTAAGCACGCTTACAAGTAAAAGCTTTTTGCCCTTATAATCCCGCGAGATTTCCTCGCCTAAGCGCCTGCATATCTCTTTAATTTCCTCCTCGGAAACGAGGACCTTTTCAACATCTTTGTCAAGCGACAATTTTTTTCAACCCCTAATCGTTATATTTTGCGCTTAAAAGCCTTAATTATCATAACTTCAGCGGAATTTTTTGTGACCGCGCATCTTTGCGCGACGCCTATTCCGTAAATCCAGATAACGCCCGCCCCGTCCGCAATTACAGGAAGACTGTCGCGAAGCTCTTTCGGCACGGAAAGCTCGTTCATAAGCTTTTTAAGCGGTTTTGTGCAGCCGCGTCCCGCAAGCCTTATGCTGTCGCCGGGCAGTCTTGTCCTGGATACTAATTTTCCTATAATTTTATCACAGTCAAGCGAATTTTTTAATAACAAATTATTAATTTTTTCGCCGTTTGTAAATAAATCGTTAATGCAG
>CABVAD010000139.1 GCA_902496265.1 uncultured Oscillospiraceae bacterium | reverse complement strand
ATGTTGCTTTTTATACGCTCGGCTGTAAGGTAAATCAGTACGAGACCGAGGCTATGCGGGAGGCGTTCGCCGCCGCGGGACACACCGTAGTGCCCGACAGCGCCCCCTTTGACGCGATAGTAATTAATTCCTGTACCGTAACCGCCGAAAGCGACCGCAAAACACGCCAGACCGTGCGCCGTTTCCGCAAGGAACGCCCGGACGCCGCAATAGTGCTTACGGGCTGTATGGTGCAGGCGTTTTCCGATGAAGCAAAATTGCTTTGTGAGACGGACGTAGTTGCGGGAAACACGGACGTAAAGAAAATAGTCGAATATACCGAAAGGTTTTTATCGGACGGCGAGCGGATTTTCGCGGTTTCAAAACACGCAAAAACCGAACGTTTTAATACCCCATCGCTTACGGATTTTGCCGAACGCACCCGCGCATATATGAAGATTGAGGACGGCTGTGAAAGATTTTGCACCTATTGCATTATACCTACCGCCCGCGGTTTTGTGCGCTCAAAGCCGCTCGACGAGATTAAAGCCGAGGCTGAAGCTTTAAGCAAGGCGGGATTTTCGGAAATTGTGCTTGTCGGAATAAACCTTACCTCTTTCGGCACGGGCGAGAGCTTTGACCTTGCCGACGCGGTGGACGCGGTTTGCGGGGTGGAGGGTATAAAGCGGGTGCGTTTGGGCTCGCTTGAACCCGACCATATGAGCGATGAAATGCTGTCAAGGTTTAAAAAACAGGAAAAATTCTGTCCTCAATTCCATCTGTCCCTCCAGTCGGGCTGTGATAAAACCCTTAAGCGAATGAACCGCCACTACGATACCGCCTTTTACCGTGATTTGGTATTGAGAATACGGGACAGTTTCAGTGACGCCGCAATCACAACCGATATTATGGTCGGCTTTGCGGGCGAAACAGGGGAAGAATTTAACGAAAGCCTATCCTTTGCAAAGGAAATCGGCTTTGCAAAGGCGCATATTTTCGCCTATTCAAGGCGCGCGGGTACTGTGGCTTACGGTCTTCCAAATCAGGTTTCAAAGACGGAAAAGGCAAGGCGAAGCCGACTTATGAGCGAAGCGACTCTCAAAACCGAAAGCGAATTTCTGAATTCCCTTGTCGGCAGGGTTTTCCCCGTGCTTTTTGAGACGTCTCAGGACGGCTTTGCGGAGGGTTATACCGCCAATTATTCGCGTGTAAGGGTTAAATCGGACAACCCCCATACGGGCGAGATACTTGATGTTAAAATCATTTCCGCAGAAAATGAATACTGTGTGGGAGAGCTTCAATAATTATGGAAAAATACATTACTTCTTCACCCGAGGAAACCGAAGAATTAGGCTTTAAGCTCGGAAAGAAGCTTCGAGGCGGTGAGGTTATAGCCTACCGAGGGGGGCTCGGTATGGGCAAAACCTGCTTTACAAGGGGCTTAGCATCAGGCTTAGGCTACAAGGGCGAGGTCACCTCCCCCACCTTTGCGCTTATAAACGAATATTCAGGCGGCAGACTTCCGCTGTACCACTTTGATATGTACCGAATAAGCGGCTGGGAGGACTTGTACTCCACGGGATTTTTTGAGTATCTGGATATGGGCGGAGTTATCGCCGCGGAATGGAGCGAAAATATTGAAAACGCCCTGCCCGAAAACACAATAACCGTCTCCTTTAAGGCTTTTAGCCGTCGAAAAGCGCGAAATTACCATAAACGGAATCGAGTTGAAAAAAAATGAAAATTCTCTCCCTTGAATGTTCGGCATCTCCCGCCTCGGCGGCGATAACCGAAAACGGAAAAGTACTTGCCTATTCCTTTGTCAATATCAAGCTTACCCATTCGCAGACCCTTTTGCCTATGATAGAAAACACCCTTTCTTCGGCGCTCCTTAAATTTGACGATATTGAGGGTATTGCCGTAAGCTGCGGCCCCGGCTCGTTTACGGGGATAAGAATAGGTATAGCCGCCGCAAAGGGGCTTGCCGCGCCGAAAGCTCTTCCCTGCGCCGCTGTTTCAACACTTAATTCTATGGCTTACAATTTTGCCGATACCGACTGTATCCTCTGCGCGGTTATGGACGCGAGGTGCAATCAGGTTTATAACGCGATTTTTGATATCAAAGACGGAAAAATCACCAGACTTTGCGACGACAGGGCGATTTTGTGCGGCGAATTAGCGGAAGAATTAAAAAAAGTGTCGCAAAATACTAATAAGTGTGTTATAATAGTCGGTGACGGTACAGAGGTTTTCTATCCGTTTGCAAAGGATATTCCTAACCTGCGGAAATCGGGCGAAAACAACCGCTTTCAGAATGCGGTATCTGTGGGTCTTGCCGCGGCTGAAATTTTTGAAGGCGGAAAATCGGTTTCACCTGAGGAATTATTACCTACCTATCTTCGTCTTCCGCAGGCGGAAAGAGAACTAAAAAAGAAAAAAGAGGTAAATGTATGAAAATTGCAATTGGCTGTGACCATGGCGGTTTTGAACACAAAAACGCGATTGCCGAGCATTTAAAGGAGCGCGGTTTTGAAGTTAACGATTTCGGAATTTACGAAAACAAATCGGTAGATTACCCTGAAATCGCCCTGAAGGTTGCAAACAGCGTAGCCGCGGGCGAAAACACTCTCGGTATACTCGTATGCGGAACAGGAATAGGAATGTCTATGGCGGCGAATAAGGTAAACGGTATACGCGCCGCCGCGGTAAGCGATCATTTTTCCGCAAAATACACAAGACTTCACAACAACGCAAACATTCTCTGCTTAGGCGGCAGAGTTATCGGTATAGGCACGGCGCTTGAGCTTGCCGACCTCTTTGTAGATACCGAATATGAGGGCGGACGGCATCAGAAACGCCTTGATATGATTACCGAAATTGAAAAATCACAGAAAAATTAATTCTACGGAGGAATTTTAAAATGAAAGACAACGTATTTATTATGGACCACCCGCTCATTCAGCACAAGCTTACCATTCTCCGCGATGAAAAGACGGGCTCAAAGCAGTTCAGAGAGCTTATAAGCGAAATCGCAATGCTTATGTGCTATGAGTCTACAAGAGATCTCCCCCTTACCGAGGTTGAGACCAAGACCCCCGTTGCAACAGCTAAAACCAAGGTATTAGCAGGCAGAAAAATGGCGTTTGTTCCGATTCTCCGCGCGGGTCTCGGTATGGTGGACGGCGTTTTGAGCCTTATCCCCGCCGCGAGAGTGGGTCACATCGGAATGTACCGCGACCCCGAAACCCACAAGCCGATCGATTATTACTGCAAGCTCCCTTCCGACCTTAACGAGCGCGATGTATTTGTACTTGACCCGATGTTAGCGACCGGCGGCAGCGCTATCGACGCGGTTTCAAGAATTAAGGAATTTAATCCTAAGCGCATTAAGTTTATGTGCATAATAGCCGCCCCCGAGGGAATAGAAGCCTTTACCGCCGCGCACCCCGATGTTCCCGTATATTGTGCGGGGCTTGACGACCACTTAAACGAGCATTGCTATATCGTTCCCGGTCTCGGTGACGCGGGCGACCGTATTTTCGGTACAAAATAATTCTATAAAATATACTTTTCGCGCCCGT